>JABIDZ010000016.1 GCA_018651445.1 Candidatus Iainarchaeum sp.
GAAGCTGCACACGCATTTATGACCAAGAAACAATCGCATTCTTTTAATAGCCGCGAAATTAGCCGCATTATAGTTAAAGCCAATGATTTGACAAACGCTGGACAAAGACGCACAAGAAAACCTGCATTAAAATGAATAATAAGCGCAAAAGCGTGCTTTTATAAAGGTTTTTTCTAGGATATTCTTTATTGAGTTGCTTATAGCTCTTCTTCGGAATTGAGCAAATAGCACTGAAAAATGTGAAAGGTGATTAATTGGGTATATATGACGTTCCAGCAAAACACTTGATAGAAGAAACTGCTGAAAAATTAAAAGGCGAGATAGAACAACCAGAATTTGTATCATACGCAAAAACAGGTATGCACAAAGAAAGATCTCCACAAAGAGAAGATTGGTTCTACGTTAGAATGGGAAGTATTCTTTACCGAACTTTTAAATGGAATGTTATAGGAACAGAAGGTTTACGAACTTATTATGGTGGACGCAAAAGACGCGGACTAAAAACAGAACACCATTACAAAGCAAGCGGAAAAGTTATTAGAAGTGCAGTACAAGCACTTGAAAAAGCAGGTTATTTAGAAAGAGCAAAACCAAAGGGAAGAAAAATCACGGGAAAAGGACAAAAATTGTTAAACGAAACTTCAAAAATTGTTGTAAAAAACCTCGAAGCAGGAAAATATGTTAAAAAGATTAGAGTTGAAAAAGTTGATGCTAAAGCAAAAGCTACTAAAGAAGCATTAAAAGAGCGAGATCGAAAAGACGCGCCTAAAAAAGAAGAAAAAGGATTCAAAAAAGGTGGCAAGAAATGAGTAGCAATAAAGAACAAGACTTCAAAGACTTTCAAATTAGTGAAAGAAAGAAAACCGGTTCTGGTTTAACTAATGCGCCTGTGTGGTTAATGCAAAAAGCAGGTAAAAGAATTTGGAATAGTAAACAAAAAAGAACTTGGAAAAACGTTGATATTGGAAAAAAACATGCAAAACACAAATCAAGACAAGCAAAAGTAATAAAGAAAAGTGGAGATCATAAATAGGTGAACGAGTATGGCTAAAGACTTCAAAGAAAAAATAATAACAGTTAATCTGACAAAGGCTTTTGACAAGCCAGTTACAAAAAGAGCTAAATCTGCTTTGTACATCCTAAAAAAAGGAATTACAAAAGAAACTAGAATTGACTCGATTAAAATATCAAATAAAGTTAATGAATTCTTATGGGAAAAAGGACTTTTTAAAAGCAAGAGAAAAATAACAGTTAAACTAGTAAAAAACAAAGAAGGAATAGATGTTTATTTACCGGATGAAAAAGTAATTATTAAAACCGAGACGAAAAAGAAAAAAGAACCACAAACAAAACAAGAACAAGTTAAAGCAAAACTAGAAGAATTACAAAAACAAAAAGGTTCTAAAAAAGAAGAGAAAAAAGCAGAAGCGGTGAAAGAAGAAACTAAAACCGAACCTGCTAAAAAAGAGGATGCTCCAAAGGTTGAAGAAACAAAAGAAGCACCTGTTGACAACAAAAAAGAATAACTAATGAATAGATTATTAGAATTATGAATATCAAAAAACTAAAATTATTAGGTTCTAATTACATCGGATTGTTTGCAATCACAAACGACAAACTTTGTTTTGTTCCAAGGACAATCGAAGCAAAAACGGTTAAAGAAATTGAAAAGAACCTAGATGTTAAAGTTGTAAAAGCTGGAATATACAATAGCTCTTTGTTAGCCGTATTCTCAAAAATGAATAACAAAGAAATCTTTTTACCTAGTTATGCTGATGGAAAAGAAATTGAACAAATCGAAAAAGAAATTAAGGTTCGAGTAATCCACACAGAACACGCACTTGGCAATTTAATGGAACTAAACGATTCACGCGCAATTTTATCAAAAACGCTTAGTGCAAACGACGTAAAACAAATAAATACATCGGATTTAGACACAATACAAACGAATATTGCAAAAACAGATGCAATTGGTTCGTCTATATTAATTACTAATAAAGCGTTTTTGATTAGTACAAACGCGTCAATGGAAGAAATTAAAAAGATTGAGCAAGAACTAAATATAATGGGTGGGTCTTCAACAGCCAATACAGGAGATGCATTTATAAGAAACTCTGTATTAGCTAATATTAATGGAATATTAGTAGGAGAACAAACAACAGGACACGAAATTGCAAGAATTGACGAAGCATTAAACTGGGAGGAGAGAAAATGAAAATATTTGAAGCAACAGGAACATATAACCACAAAGGAGAACAACAAACTTTTTCAAAACGAGTAAAAGCCGATGATGAGAAGGGTGCTCGTGAACAAGTATTGTGTTTGATTGGAAGCAAACAAAGGATTCCACGAAGATTTATTGAAATAACAAAAATAGGAGAGGAAAAATAATGGAACAACAATTTAACGAACAACAGTTAGTTCAATTAGTTAGACAAGAAGAAGCAAATCTTGCAAGTAAAGAAGAGTATTTTATGAAACTTAGAAACGTTTTAGGCGAAACTGCAAAATCTATTGACTCATTAAAAGAAATTCAAAAAAACCCAGGAAAGATTATTGTACGTTTAGGTGCGGGAATTTTAGTAGACGCAGAAATTACTAATACTACTACATGTAAACGAACTTTTTCAGAAAATGGTTTCCAAGAAACCAAGATAAACGATACACTCAAATGGCTAGAAGAAAAACAAGGACAATTAGAAAATCAACTAGGAAAAGTACAAGCCGATTTAGTTGCAAGTAAAAATAATATCGACCAGATCGTAGGCGCAATACGACAAATTGAATCTGAAAAACAAAAAAACATTAGTGTGAAATAAAATGTTTGGTTTATTAAAAAAGAAACTCAATACGTTTAGCGATAAATTAAAAACTAATTTAAACAACAA
>JABIDZ010000067.1 GCA_018651445.1 Candidatus Iainarchaeum sp.
ACGCATTGCGCTTGAAAATCCAATTAATTCTTTTACTGGTGCTTTTCCAATAATAATCGAAGAATCTCCTTCTTGTCTCATCTCAGTTATTTGTACACGTCTAGAACCAAGTTCTCTTGAAGCACTTCCCATTTGGTCTTCTGGAACTGTAATTGTTAATGTTTGTTTTGGCTCAAAGATTTCTGTCCCAGCTTGTAACATACAAGCATAAATACCACGAGTAATTGCAGGTAATACTTGTGCTGGTCCCCTGTGGATTGAATCTTCGTGCAAAGTTGCATCAGTTAATTCAAATAGAACACCTTGACATTTTTCTTTTGCTAAAGGTCCTGCATTCATTGCATCAAGGAATCCTTGGATAACAAGTTCTCGAATCTCGTTTAGAGCTTGTATCCCGCGTGTTCTATCAACTAAAGCGTTAGTTCCGGTTACTGCCCAAACTTTCTTTGAAGTGTCGGTCTCAAATCCAACTGCTTTTAATTTGTCAATTGTTTCTCTGTGCTTTGGTTTTAATTTTCCAGGGAATTCTGTTTCAAGCAAATTCTTGAAAATCTCTTCTGGTAATTTAGAAACCTTAATCTTGAATTTATTGTGTTTGTTTGGACTCTTTGCTTCAAGCACTTGACTTTCTCCGTTCAATGCTTCGTGGTAAACAACAATCGGTTGACTAGTTTCTACTTCTAGTTTATGGTTGTTTTTAATTCGATAAATATTTACTTCTAAATGTAGTTCTCCCATTCCAGAGAGCAAGTGTTCTCCAGTTTCTTGGTTTATTGTTGCTTGTAAGTTAGGATCTTCTTTACTTAATTTTTTCAAAACTTCGATCAATTTAGGTAAATCTTTTGGATTTTTTGCTTCGATTGAAATAGTCATTACTGGTTTTACATTGCTCATGAAACTCTCAAAGGGTTTCATTTCGATTGTTGACAATGTTTCTCCCGCGTAAATATCTTTTGCTCCAACAATTGCAGCAATATTTCCTGCGCGTGCTTCACCAATTGACAAAAAGTCTCCGCTCATATAAACACCTAGTTTTTGAACTTTGATTTGTGCACCAGTTGAATTAGCGATTACCATATCGCCTGGTTTAATCATTCCTGAATAAAGTCTTCCTGTTGCAACGTCTCCTGCGTGAGAATCAACACTAACGTCTGTAATAACCATTCCTAGTTTTCCATCAGCGTTACAGGCTTCCATTGATTTACTAATTTCTTGTTCAGTATCTCCACTCCAAATCTTTTTGATTCTATATTTTTGCGAGTCAACTGGAGAAGGTAAATTGTTTACAACCATTTGTACAATAACTTGGTCAACAGGAGATTTTTTTGCTAATTCATCTTGTTGATCGTTTTTCATAAATTCATAAACTTGTTTGAAACTAACTCCGCTCTTTGCGATGTATGGTGCACTAACTGCCCATTTCTTTTTTGCACTACCAAACGCAACTGTTCCTTTTTCTATAGAAACTTTCCAATCTTGTTTGAATTGATCAGGTGCATTTCTTTCAATTAAAGAGTTTACTTGTGCGATTACTTTAATGAATTTTTCTTGCATTTGTTGTTCGCTTGCATTTAATTCGCTAATGATTCGATCAACTTTGTTAATAAATAAAACTGGTTTTACGAATTCTTTTAGAGATTGTCTAATTACTGTTTCTGTTTGAGGCATTACACCTTCTACTGCGTCAACAACCAAAATTACCCCGTCAACTGCTCTCATTGCGCGGATAACTTCTCCTGTGAAGTCTACGTGTCCTGGAGTGTCAATTAAGTTTACTAAGTATTCTTGTCCTTCCCAAGGAAAGCCCATTGAGATGTTTGCAGAGTTAATAGTTATTCCTCGATCTTGTTCTTGATCTTCATAATCCATCATTTGTGCTTCTCCGCTCAAATTTGAATTAATTAATCCTGCGGCAGCGATTAAAGCATCGCTTAAAGTGGTTTTACCGTGGTCGATATGTGCTACTGTTCCGATATTTCTAATGTTTTTTTGATTAGCCATTAATTTTTGTACTTGTTCTACCATGTCTTCTTTTCGTCCCACTGTATCACCTAATTATGTATAAAACTATCTATCTACTTGATTTTGCAATTCGTTCTACTTCGTCTTTTCTTTTTATTGCCATGCTCTTAGTGTCGTTCCCAGCTGCTGCAACAATTTCTTCTGCTAGCGCACTAGCTGCGTCCATTCTATTATTGAATGAGTGTCCAAATCCTGCTAAAGCAATGTTTTTGATTGCTTCGTCAAGTCTTTTCATTGGAGAAACATCTACTGCAACTGAATAAGCTACTCCGCCTCTTTTGATTCGAGTAACATCTTCTCTTGGTGCAGCGTTTTCTATTGCATCAACTAAAACTTGTATAGGATTCTTTTTGGTTTTTGTTTCAACAATAGTAAATGCGTTTTCAACGATTTCCATTGTTTGGAATTTTTTCCCACAACCATTTCGTCCTCTAATAAATTTTCCAGAAAGTTTTCTTTTTCCTTGTCCACTTCTCATAGCTTTGTTAATCAATCTTTCAACGATATTGATATTTGCTTTACCAAATTTAGTTTGGCTTTTCTTTCCAAACGAATGTGGAACTAAAACGGGATCTAAATTAATGTAATTAACTAAGCTTAAATCGCTTACAATAACATTTTGGAAAGTCCATTTATCAAATAATTTGTACTCACTAAAAGGAGATTGTTTTTTAACAAACACTGGTTTTTCAGTAGTTTCTTGTTTTGTACTATCAACATTAATTCTTGCTTCAAAGCTTTTTTCTTTTGGTTCTCTGTGAGTTGGTTTATGTTCGGGTTTAGTTTCTTTTTTTGCCTCAGTTGGTTTAGCTTCTGTTTTCTCAACAGGTTTTGCTTCTACCTTTGGAGTCTCAACTTTTTCTTCAACCTTTGTAACTTCTTCTTTAACTTTTGTTTCTTCAACCATAAAAATCATCTCTTACTCTTTTCTTTCTTTCCTGTTCTTAGCATTTCAAGAGAAACACCGTTTACATGTGTAACAAGGTATTTTACTCCCCAAAGATCTCCTTTTGATCCTCCTTGAGCTCCTCCAATACCTGATACTAGTACTTCGTCGTGTTCATCAATAAATTTAATTGCTCCGTCTTTTGGTGCTAATGCAGTCAATTCTTTTCCATTTTTGATAAGCTGTACTCTCACACATTTTCGGATTCCTGAGTTTGGCTGTTTAGCTGTAACTCCTCTCTTTTCAAGTACAATTCCTCGTCCTTGTGGTGAACCTGCTAATAGATCGTCTTTTCGCTTGTGTTTAGCTTTTTGCTTTTTCATTGCACGTCTGTCTTTCTTATTCCATTTTTTACGGTTTTTTTCAAGACTTAATGCTGCAAATTCTCCTTTTCCCATAATCGCTCACCAATATAATTTTTCTTCAATAAATTAATAAATGCCTTCTTTACTTCAAAATCACTTCTAAATCATAATTTCGTTTCATTAATTCTTTTACTCGTCTTAATCTACTCGAATTTGATAACACTTTTTTCTTATTCGTGTTGTCAAGTCCTATTATCAATCTTCCTTTTTTTTGTTTTACTTCTCCTAATTCTATTTCAAATGTTTTTTTTATTACTTCTTCTGGCTTTGTTTCAAAACCAATAATCTCAATTCTTTTGTTTAACTTTTTTTCAAGTTCTTTCACATTGATCGCTTTTTTTCCAATTGCTTTTCCTACTTCGCTTCCTTTTACGAGGTATGAAACAATGTGGTCTCCGACCAAACAATCTTTTGCGTTAACGTTTGCAACGCGTGCCAATGCATTTATCAACAGGATTTCATCCATGTTTAATTTCATCTTTTATCTTACCTACTTTATTAATTCTAAAACATTACTTTTTCCTTTGTCAAGAATAATCATTGCTGATACTACGAATGGTTTTCCGCAGATCTTTCCAAGTTCTAAACCTGTTTTTTTAATTTCAAATACTTTTTTCCCTTCAACATTAGCTAAATGATCTAACGTTTCTTTCTCGTTTTTAGGGATGTTTGAACAAGTAACTATTAATTCGCCCTCGCCTTTAAGCAATTCTTTTTGGCTTTGTCTATAACCAAAAGCAACTTTGCCAGTGTCTACGGCTCTTCGAATTTCTTTTCCTTCTTCTGCAACTACCATTTCAATCACTTTTTTCCCTGCTCACCAAGAGGGTTTTTTTCCTTGAAAAGATTTTATTAAAATCCTTACTCCAATGCCAGTGGCACTTTCTCAAGGGTTAAAATAATTCTCTTATAGAAGGTTTATAAAGGTTGTTTTTAGTTGTTAGCTGGATCTAGCCTTTGTTGTAAATTCGTCCAACACAATTCTGGCAATCTTTTAGATCTAGTCTAACTGTTCCATAAATAGTTGTGAAAAAACTTTTGCGAAAACCATTGGCATAAATATTAACGCTGTCACCAACGATAGTGTAAATGAATCCTTGAGGATATATTTTTTCATAGTTAACCGAACCTTCTGCACTATTAGTTGTTTCGATATAACCGGTTCCATTTTCATTAAAAGTATATTTTGTCATAAGTACTCCGCTTTGATTAATCCAAGTTCCTATTAATCGATTAACCGGATATTTTATTTCTTCGTATTGATCAAAGTAATTTGTTTCGATTTTTTCAAAAACGGTTTCTCCAATACTATTACTCAAAATTAATTCGTCTTCGTTTCGCATATAATCTGCTCCGATTTCTGCGTACGCTAAATCGCCTGCGATAAATAATTGTCCGTCTCTTATTTCGTATTCGAAAATATAATCAAAGTTTTCACTCTCACTTCCTTTTACAATTGCTTGTCCGTTTGCTAAAAATGCCCATGTTACATCCAGTTCTTCGTTTGCCCATATCCCAGTTATTGGTCCAGAAACAATTGGTGGAATAACAACGGGGTCTTGTGGGGGAACTACTCCGTTTCCGACTCCACTAATAACTGAAGCATCACTTAAGTTAGAATCTATTGCGTCTTGGGTACAACCAATTAATGTAAAGAGTAACGCGCATGCAATTAGTAAAACAATTATTTTTTTCATTTCAATCGAAAAACTAACGCTTTTTTTCTTATTAAATGTTTTCACGATGGTAAGTATACGAATTATTCTTTGACAATATTAATTATTTTGTTTTCTACTTCATACATTTTTTCTTTTTTCAAAGAGCCAATCTTATACAAAATAATTGATTTATCTGCAGTAAAGATTTTATTTGTTCTAATAAAACTATCCCAGCTTAATTTTCCACCATTTATTTGGGAATCTTTTAATTCTACAACATATGTATCCTTTTTGATTTGTCCAGTTATTTGACATACAATTAGATCATCGCCTAACAAGTTAGCTATTACTAGCGCCGGTCGCTTTTTTGTTGCCTTTAAATCAGTAAACGGAAAAGGCATTACGACAATATTGCCTTTTACAAGTCCTTCCATCGTTTATCCTCTTCTTTTAAATTCCATAGCTTACCAAGAGACTTTTCGCTCGCAAATGCGGTTCCAAATCTTTCTTCTATTTCATCCATTTTTCTTAGTTCAATATGGTCATCAAATTCAAGCATTGCGATTTTTGAGCCTTTTTCAAAACCTTTCTTTTCGCGCAGTTTTTTCGAAATAGATATTTGTCCTTTATCTGTAATTGTTGCACTTCTAATATCTAATAATGTCATTAAATCACCAAAGTAAGATAAGTAAGAAAGGTAATATAAATATATCATAGAATAATAAAGTTTAATTTCTTTAAAAAGAAATTTGAAGTTAGGTGCCGGCGGGCCGAATTAGAAAAATCAATCAAATCAAGAATGGAAATTGTTAATGGTCGCGCAACTAAGTTTGTTGAACTTGTGGAATGAAGTTACTTCATCAGCACTAGCCCGGTGTAGATCAAAAGAATTCCAAAGAGTAATGCAAATAGTGTAGAGATCCAAAACGAAAATCTATCTTTGTTTTTTGTAACTTCTACGGGTTGTAAAATCAAATCAGAGTCGGCAGGAGTTAATGCGGTACCGGTTTTTAAGTAAATAAGGCTAGATGTTAAAAATCCAAAACCGATTAATACTGTGCCGATTTTTAGATATAGTATATCAAAAATAAATGTGAACGAAAGTTGGATTATTATCCCGACTAATAAGAAAAACATTGGAATAAACCAAATCTTTTTTATTTTTCCTTTCATATTTTACCAACTATTTCATCAACAATTCAACGATTCCAGTTCCAACCTTAACTGGTTGTCCTACAATCAAGTTTTCTACAACCCCTGTTAGAGATTCAATTTCTCCTTTGAATGCTGCGTCAAGTAAGTGTTTTGTAGTTTCTTCAAAGCTTGCTCTAGCAAATGGAGATGCTTTTAATTTGTTGATTCCGGTTCTAACAATTCCTTTTATTTCTCCAGAGTAAGTCATCAAATCTCCAAGTAACATAATGTGTCTAATGTCAACTGCAATTCCGTTGTCATCAAGAACTTTTTTCAGTTCGTTTACTGCAAGTGCTCTTGCTGCTTCAATTCCCAAAACTTTTGCTGTTTCGATAATATCATTTGTAAATACGCGTGTTCCGTCAATTTCTTCTAGTTTTAAAACTGCTTTCAAATTACTTCCACTAGTTTTAATTACGTATTCGTTATTTTCTTTTACAAGAACAGTTTTTTCAATTCCTTTCACTCCGTGTACTTTTTCTTTTAACAATTTTATCATTGCTTTTCTTACAGCTAAGTACTCAGATTTTTTTTCAATTTGGAAGTGTACAACATTGTCTCTTTGAATAGCTTTTAGATCTTTCAATCCTGCTTTTAGAATATCTGCAACTTCTTCAAGTGGTAAATTTAAGTTTTTGATTTTTTGTTTGTCAATTTCAACAGAAAATTTTAATTCTTCAAAACTTTCAGTTATTTTTGTAACATCTTTTGTTCTAACATCGATTAATGCTTTTGAAAATTTTTCTGCTGCGTCTCGATCTTTTTTAATTTCGTTATTTAAAAATATAGTCATTGTTGGGTACTTTGCTTTGCTTCGTCCATCAACAATTTCTTCCATTCTTTGGATTCCGCTTCCAACACTTACTTCTGCCGAACCCGCAAAGTGCTTTGTTCGAAGAGTTAATTGTGTTCCTGGTTCTCCAAGAGATTGCGCTGCAATAATTCCTACTGCTTCTCCAGGTTCAACAATTCTTGAATCATAAACGTCTTTTACTCGATCAGCTAATTTATCTGTTTGTTCTTTGTTTAAACTATAAACTTCTGAAACTGCAACAATTTCTTCTAGTAATTTCTTTGGTAACGCTACTTGTTCCCAACTTCTTTCTTCGTCTTCATAAACTCGCTTGTCTTTTGCAGCTTTTGCTTTTTTCTCTGCAGCAGTTTCTTTTTTTGCTTTTGGTGTTTCAATTACAACTTCTTCTTTTGCAGGGGTTTCTTTTTTAGCTTCTTTCTTTTCTGCTACTTTTTTCTTAGTTTCTTTTTTCTCAGCCATAAAATCCACCTACATTTTTCCTGTTCGTTTCATTTCGTTAAATTCTTTTGTAATATCAACACTAACGCCGTTCTCTGTGTTCTTAGGGAAGATTCCGTCTTCTCCGTAAGTGTATTGTATTAAAGAGTTTGAAGCAGTTCTAACTGTTCCGTCTGGAGCAGCAACCAAATCCTTCAAAGCGTTTGCTAATCTTCTGTACAAGTAACCAGATACTTTTGTTGATACACCTGTGTCTACTTCTCCTTGTCGTCCACCCATTGCGTGGTAGAAGTATTGTTTTGCAGTTAATCCTTCTAGGAAATTGTTTCCAATGAATCCTCCCGCTGCCAAACTAACGTCGTTCTTTGCGTTTGAAGTTATTAGTCGATTAGTGAATCCTTTTTTAGGTCGTCCTTCACGAACACTTGCTTGTCCCCAGAATCCAGCAATATTCATTAGATTAATTGTACTTCCTCTTGACTTTGCTAGTATCATTGCAATTGTGTTCAAAACAACTTTGTCTCCGGTAACATACTTCAACTTTTCTTTTGTAATTTCTTTTTCTATTTTTGACTTTGTTTCAAAACCAATTCTCATCATATATTGTTCGAATGATTGGTCTAAAGTTTTTCCAGGAATAATTTCTAAGGTTCCTTTGTCGTATGATTCTACTAGCGCTTCTCCTTTTTTGAATGCGTCGTCAATAACTTTCTTTTTCATTTTGTTTATCTCGTCACTAACTTTGTATTCTTCTAAACTTACAGTCATTACTTTTGCTGTTAGCATGTATGACATGATTCGATTAATTCCGTGATAGAATTTTTCGATTACTTCACTAGGATATTCTCTAGCAATTTTGTCTACTAGTTTTCCTTTTCCTACACTTAATGCGTTAGCGTCAATAATTCCGCTTAATAATTGTCCGTCTTTTATAACAACTTTTTCAGTAAGTCTATTTTCTACTCCAAGTCCTTTCAAAACTTTTCCGGTGTATGATTCGAATTCTATTGTCAAATCCTTTGGAATGATTTGTGAGAAAATTAATCTTCCTGAATAATTTTTTCCTTTATCTGGTTTTGGTATATCAGTAATTCCCATGTTATACAATAATTGCATTGCTTCTTCTTTGCTTAATTCGGTTTGTGGGAGAGTTAATGCAAAGGGTGCGCTCACTCCGTCTTCTTCTGGTGCGATTACTGGTGCACCAAATCTTGGAGAGATGATTTGGTCTCTTGTAAGCATTAATCTTTTTGCTTCGGCTTTTCCTTCTTCGGTTTGTGGAACGTGACAATTCATTTCGTCTCCATCAAAGTCTGCGTTGTATGGTGGACAAACAATTGGATTGATTCGGAAAACTTTTCCAGGCATAATCTTTGCTATGTGTGCCATCATACTAATTCTGTGTAATGAAGGTTGTCTGTTAAATAAAACAATGTCTCCGTCTTGTAAGTTTCGTTCGATTCGATAACCTACATCAAGTTCTTCTAAGATTTCTTCTCTGTTTTCTTCAGTAACTTTTCTTCGTGATCCGTTTGGTCTAATAACGTAAACTGGTCTATCACTTTCTTTGATTTGTTTTTTAGCTGCTACTAAATTCCATTCAGTAATAAATTCTGGAACAGTTAATTCGTCAGCTGCTTCTTGTGGTATTCCTAGCTCAGATATGTCAATATATGGGTCTGGAACAATAGTTGAACGAGCTGCGTGGTTAACTCTTTTTCCTGTTAAGTTGTATCTAAATCGACCCTTCTTTCCTTTTAGTCTTTGTATAATTGTTCTAAGTGGTCTACCACTTCTGTGTTTTGCTGGAGGTACTCCTGCAGTGTTATTGTCAAAGTAAGTAGTAATATGGTATTGTAATAAATCCCACAAGTCTTCAATAATTAATTGTGGTGCTCCTGCTTCAATATTGTCTCGTAATCGATTATTAATTCTAACAATGTCAACTAATTTGTGAGTTAAATCATCTTCTGATTTTATTCCGCCTTCAAGAGAAATACTTGGTCTAATTGTTATTGGAGGAACTTGCAGAGTAGTTATGATAAACCATGCTGGATTCAAATTCTCGGGGTTATAACCTAATAATTTCAAATGTGCGTCTGGCACTTTTTCTATCCATTCTCTAATTTGTGTAGGATAAATTCTTTCTTTGTTGTAAAAGAAATTTGTTGGTTTGTCAAGAACTACTTTTCCTTGTTCTGCATTACAACTAGGACATTTTTTAAGTGGCTTTGTTTTTAGCATAATCTTTTTTGATAAGTCTCGTACTTTTCCTTTAGTTTCTGTTTCTAATTTTTTTATTTGTTCTTCTGATAACAAAATAGTTCCACATTCTTTACAAGTTGCGTGCATTAAGATTTCAATTTTTCTTGTAAACTCTGAGTGCATTACTGGTCTTTCAAGATCTAAGTGTCCAAAGTGGCCAGGGCAGTTTCTCATTGTTTGTCCACAAGTTTTACATCGTAGACCAGGGTTAATTACTCCTAGGTGTGGATCCATCAAACCTGCTTCCATCGGAAAGCCGTCTTTGTCATAAGTTTCTGGAGTCTTGATTTCTACTGCACTCATTTTGCGAACGAATTCTGGACTTAAAACAGAGAACTCAATACTACCAATTCTTTTCATTATCATATTTCTACACCTTGTCCGTTAATTTTAATTTAGCCATTATTCCTAATGCTTTTAATTCTTCAAGTAATAATTTGAATCCATAAGACATTTCTACAGGATACATTTTTCCACCATCGCTTCCAAGAGTAAGGTTTTTCTTTCTAATTTCGTCTCGAAATCCAACTAAACCAGTTTTCTCATCAACCAAT
>JABIDZ010000015.1 GCA_018651445.1 Candidatus Iainarchaeum sp.
GTACCCGAAGATTTGGAAGCGAGTTAAGTGATTACGCAAAAGCAACTGGTGTAACTGGTTTGATTCACATGGACGAATTACCAAATTACGGGATTAGTAATATTGACTCAAGTAAAATTGCAAAAGTTCTTGAGTGTACAGAACACGACAACTTTGTTTTTATTGTTGCAAACGAAGACAAAGCTCGCGCAGCTTTTGAATCAGTAAAAGAAAGGATTATGGTTGCATTTGATGGCGTTCCTGAAGAAACTCGCGGAGCAGTAGAAGATGGTTCATCTGTTTACCAAAGACCTTTAGCAGGAGAAGCTAGAATGTATCCAGAAACTGATCTTTTAACTCAAAACATTAGTGCGGAACTACTTACTAAAATCAAAAAAGGTTTACCTAAGAGTGTAGCTGAGAGAGAAAAGCTTTATGCAAAACTTGGTTTGAGTTCTAATCACATAAGCGAAATGAAATTAAATAATTACGCGCGCTTCTTTGCAAGTATTGTAAAAAAAGGAGCTAATGCGGGTGTCGCAGCTAATTTGTTGTTACAGACATTAAAAGAATTGAAGCGAAACGAGGTTGAAACAGAAGATATTTCAACAGAAGACATAGGTAAATTGTTGTTACTTGAAAAGAGTGGAAAAATAAACAAAAACAATTTGAAAAAAGCAATTGTTGATTTGGCTCGCGGAGAAAGTGTTGAAAATATTCTTTCGGGTCAAAGCAAAATGGGCGTTAAGACAATCATTACAATAATCGAAGGGATTGTTCAAAACAACAAAGAACTTGTAAAACAAAAAGGTCTTGGCGCAATCGGACCATTAATGGGAGACGTAATGAAAGAAGAAAAGTTGCGCGGCGTTGACGGCAAACTAATTAGCGAAGTTCTTAGAAACGAAATTGAGAAAATTAAATGATGATTCATGAATACAAAACAAAAGACTGTGATTATTGGCCCAAAAAAGAAATCTAAAAGTTGGGTTATTAAATAATAGGATTTGAATAAGATGACTTTTTTTCACAAAGGTGAGTTGAAGATTCTATGGCCATTCTACTTAGATGTGATTATATCAAGAATACTGCATTTTGCGCCAGCATTCATGATTATTTATTTTCTTAATTTAGGATTTAGTTTTACTCAGCTAGGTTTGTTACTCGCGATTATTCCAATAACTGCATTAATATTCGAAATTCCGACGGGCGCCATTGCAGATCTATACGGGCGTAAATTTTCAGTCTTGTTGGGTTATCTCTTTGAAGGAATAGGTTTTCTAATATTATTCTTTGTAACTGACTTCACGGCTATTGTTGTCGCGTATGTAGTTATAGGAATTGCGAGCACCTTGTCTTCCGGAGCTAAAGAAGCATGGGTTATTGAATTACTAAAAAATAAACCTGCCGAATTAACACATAATTTCTTTAGCCACACACAAGTACTAGAATCATTAGCACTAATAATATCTGGAATCTTAGGTGCAATAATTGTTAGTATATTTAATTTACAGATAATCTGGTTATTTGCATTCTTGTCATTTATCATAAGTATAATAGTATTATTATTTTCAAAAGAACATTTTGTAAAGCATAAAAAACAAATCAAATACTCTATCAGACATCAATCAAAAAAGACATTCAATTATTGCTGTAACAACCACAGATTGCGGTTTTATTTGGCGGCTAGTTTTTTAGTTGCCCTCGCAGGAGCATTTAGTTCGACATTAACATGGACTCCCCTTATGAAATCATTTAATTTCCCAGATTTTGCATTTGGTTATTTGTGGTCAGCGTTGTCCTTTGTATTAATGATTGCACCATTGTTTTCAAAGAAATTTTTAAAACAAAATAATGAAAGAAAGTTCATGATTTTTGGTCTGGCGTTATCTGCATTATCCGCATGCATTATTATATTTGCATGGACTTGGCAAATTGCACTTGGTTTGATACTGTTACTCGAAATGTTTCTCATGATGCGAACACCAGCATCTAGAATGTATTTCCACCGATACCTCCCAAATAATTTACGAGCTACTGCCGGCAGCATAAAAGCAATATTAGTTGCAATCGCATCAGCAATTTCACTAGTTCTTGCCGGTTTAATCATCGATATCGTTGGACCAACATATTCTCTATTTCTATTTGCGCCGATTATGATTTTAGCAATATGGTTTCTCACAAGAATAAAAAAAGACTAAAGCATCCCTTTTGCACCCTTCGTTAGTAGTTTTCAACAAAATCCCTAATATCATAAAACCGTGGTTTGTTTCCATAATATATCCAAGCATTTAACCTATACAAATATTTCTTGGGTAAATTCATCACCCTAAAAATCTTAGTATGCCCCAAACCAGTTAAATGAAGTTCTATTGCTTTATCATAAATTTCCCAATCTTTCGAATATTGTTTAGCTGCATTAATAATCTGTTTAACCATTTTATCAAACTTATTTTGTTTTAAGCTAGCATACAACAATGGAATTGCATTATAAAAAGTTAAAATATTCTTAGCATTAGTTTTGAACAAAAAATAACTTTTTCCTGACTTTGCACCACTTTTCTTCAAACAAGTAACCTTCTCAGATTGTGGCTTTGTAGTATTCACATCAAATTCTTTCAAGAGTACTCTCAATTGATTTAAGAACAAGATCAATTCAGATTTATATCCTTCAATTTTATGCATTCCAAACATTATTGTTCCAAAAGCATTCTTCGCCCTTATTTTTGGTAAACTCAACTCATTTCCAAATAACACGCCTAAAAATCTTTTCTTTACAAATTCGGGAGAGCACATAAGCCAAGCGGGTAATTCAAATGCTTGCTCTACTTTGTCACCTTTGGGCACACCTAATACATAAAACAATCGTGCCAAAGCAGATGAATTTACCCAAAGATTCCCACAATACCCGTTAACTTCCACTTCGGTTAATTTGTTCCCTCTTAATTTCTTAATGCTACCAACTTGTTTCCCGAACGTTACTTTTGCAGGAACTCCAAATAGCATCTCAATTTTTGTTTTCAGTTTTTCCAGATCGTTTACATTTCCACAAAGCTGGATTCCGCCCAAATTTTTCATCAAATGACCATCACCAAACAAAAATGCAAAAAGATCTATAAACAATTTAAATTGATTATTATGCCCAATACATAACTTAACTAAATTCATTTGTTCCAACTTTTCCCATTGTCTTATCGCAATTGGTTTTTTAGTATTATTAAGCCATTCTTGAACAGTCCTATTTGGAACTTTGATTAATCGGCTTATCTCAGATTTATTACTTATTCTTTCAAAAAGTTTTTTTGCTTCAAGATATTTTATCGCCTGTTCTTTTTGTATTTGACTAAAAGAATCAAAAAATATCGCCCTAGAAAGTATTTGACACATTAGTACAATTCAGTTTTGTTTAAATAAAAACCTTTACCAAGTACAATGCCAGCACATAACATCATAACATCTTTGATGCCCCTTTGCGCATTTTCCTAAAACACTTTTTGTGAAAGTATTGTCCGCCCCATTTTTTGTCACAAGGACTTTTACTACAAACCGAACAAGCTTCGTTGTATTTACCTTGTACTTCTACAACTTCTTCTTCCTCTTTTTTACTAAATAAACCCATAATAATCACTCGCTTAAGCCTAAGTACGTAATTGCTTTATTTAAAGTTTCTCTTTGATTTGAATGAGTAACTGTTGTAAGTGCATCACTAGGATGAAACCATTTGAACGAATCATGTTCTTCAACAATTTCTCCATCAATCTCGTGAGGATTATTCAAAATAACTTTTGAATTACTAGAAACTTGTACTAAATAATTTTTTATATGCGAATTTATTTTTCTTATTTTGTCGTAGAAATCAAATTCATCTAGTTGTGTAACTAGAGTGTATTTTTTTAGAGCTGTTTCTTCTAATAGTTCTCTTCGAATTGCTTCTTCATGGTTTTCGGTTTCTTCTACTGCCCCTTTTGGAAATTCCCATCCTGACCAATTAAGTTTTCTATGCAATAGCAAGAAGCGTTCTCCATCAAAAACAACTAAACCGATTATGTGTCTCAAATCGTTACGAATTCCATCATCCATACTAAAAACAGAATAAGAACAAGAATAAAAAAGCTTCCAATCTTAACAATTAAATGGTCCAAAGACATCGCGAGAAATATGTCCCACGTAAACGTATTCTTGCTATTGTTAGAACATTTGGCATTTATCGCGGGTTAACGTGGCGTAGCCGATATTCACAAACACAAAAAACCGTTGCAAAAATAATAAAAAAATCCGGAATCAGCGTTGTTGATGTAATTGATTTCGGGTGTGGACAAGCAAGACGCGACAAAAAATCTTTTTCTCCAACAGCAGAAGTATTCAAAAATCTCCTACAACATAACGGCATTCGTGTTTTTGGTTATGCCGGGATAGATCCCGCAGTTGACAATTCTAAAGTTCGTGGAATAGATTATGTTCGTCAAGACGCACAAACATATCTCGAAAGCATCCCTAAACTAAAACAGAATCTCGTAGTCGCATTACGATTGAGAGAACATCTTCCCGAGTTTTCACAAGGTTTATTTCAAAAAAATCTTTGGGAAAAACTTCCCGAAAATGGTTTTTTGTTAACTGATGCATTCTTAGCAAAAACGACTCGTTTATTCGAAGATACCCGTGACGAGGACAACGTGGTTGCCCGCGCAATAGTATTAGTAAGAAAAGTCAAAGGCCAACCCGTAATTATGCATCTCAATGTAACCAGCACCATTGAAGAATTTAGAAATTCTTCAGGACGAAAACGAATAGCACAATTCATAGAATCTAACTATGATCCAACAAAACACGCAATTAACTGTGAGAGATTATTACAAAACCAATAGCCCCGCAGAGATTCGAACTCTGGTCACAGGATTCAAAGTCCTGCATCCTTGGCCACTAGACGACGGGGCTACACTTTTTGCCTTTTGGCAAAACCTGTACTAAATCAGGCACCTTCGGTAGCCTAGATTGCTGGATTGTATTTACTCACCAGTTGAAAAAATTAGCATTAAGAATATTTATAAATGCAATTACTTAGTAATCTTGACCTTTTCAATCTTATTCTTTTTAGCTTTTAGGACTTCAAACTTAATCTTGTCAAACTTGAATTTCTCTCCTTTTTGGGGAACCCGATCTAGTTTCTCAAGCAAGAATCCCGCAACAGTATTGAATTTTTCCGATTCTATTTCAGTGTCTAGTTCATCGTTAATCAAATCAAGTTCTGTTGCACCTTCAACAACAATTGTTTTCTTATTAATCTTTTTTACTTCGTGCCCTGTGTCTTTTTCTTCAGTGATTTCTCCAACTAGTTCTTCTAGAATATCTTCTAGTGTAATCACTCCTAGTACTCCTCCATGGTCACCAACAACAATTGCTATGTGCACTTTTTTCTCTTGGAATTCTCTTAACAAATCACCAATCTTTTTTGAACGAGGAACAAAAAATGGTTCGTCTAAAAGAGAAGAGATTTTCACATCGAGTTTTCTTCCAATATAATCAAGCGCTTTTCGAACACTAAAAATCCCTACAATGTTGTCCTCGTCACCATCATAAACGGGTATTTTTGAGTACGGCGTTTCTTTTAGAAACTTCTTTAATTGTTTTAGGGTCTGTTTTTTCTCAATTGCAATCATTTCTACTCTTGGCGTCATTACTTCTTCTACACTAACATCATCTAAACGAAAAACATTTTGAATAATCTCTTTTTCTTCTTCATCAATTGCTCCTTCTTCGTGTCCAAGAGAAACAACCATTTTCACTTCTTCTTCGGTTAGCGCTTCTTTTGATTGTGCTCCAACTAATACATGAGTTAGTTTATCTAAAAACCAAGTAATCGGAGTTAAAATAGTAACCAAAACGCTCATTGGACCACTAATTGAGAGCGCCATTTGTACAGAGTGTTTTGTTGCATATGATTTTGGAGTAATTTCTCCAAAGATTAATACTAGAATAGTCATAATGAAAGTTGATAATGCTACTGCTAGATTACCCGGAAATAGTTCAAGTACTACTACTGCTGCAAGTGAAGCTGCACCAATATTAACTACGTTATTCATTACTAGGATAGTAATCAATAATTTGTTTTGATTCTCTTTTAATTGCTGTAATTTCTTTGCTCCTTTTACCTTATTCTTCACAAGTTTTTCTACTTTGAATCTATCCGCAGAATAAAAGGCTGTTTCGCTAGCAGAGAAAAAGGCTGAAAGCGCCAGTAAAATTACTAATACTAGTATTTCTTCAATCATATGAGATACTAGAAATAAAGCAAAGTCTAACTATTTAAAACCTTTCTTTGACATTTTTATTATGGTGAGCTGGTTAAAAACGAGCTTATTTATTTAATGGGCGTGTAGCATAGTTTGGTTTTGGTGCATCCGACTGATAATCGGAAGGTCCTCGGTTCAAATCCGAGCATGCCCATTTAACTTTTTTAATATTATCCAAAAGTAGTTATTACTTTTGCAAGAATTGCGTTCTTTGTTAATCCACAATAATACTTACTTTTTCTCGATATCTTTACTTTATCAACAAATCCGCCCAATTCTTGAAAGTTAATTATGCTTTGTCGCATATAAATCCTAACTCCTGAAACATTTTCGCGGTATCGTTTACAATCCACAACTCGACCAAAAATATCTAGAGCCGCTAAAAAGTCTTTCCATTCAACACATACTGATTTATTACAACAAGCTAAAAATAATCCAGGTTTACTCTTTTTGAAATTCTTTGGCAAAAAAACACACCCGTCTGCAGTAAAAGCAAATCGCATTGCCCAAATCTTTGTTTGGATATTTGTGTTTTTGAGAAAAGAAATTGTTGGTTGCTTTTCTGGATCGGAAGCAAATGTTTTATATTCGGGAGATAACTGCAGTAATCGTTCACCAAGTTTATTATCAGTAACACATGTATTATAAGCACCTTTGCTTGGCCCGTATGTACTTGGAATATATTCACTCAATTCAAAAAATAATGCTTGAATGAAATTTATCAAAACTGGATCGGAAGAAGAAAAACTTACTCTATATGAATTACCATGTTTCAACAAACAGCCATCCGTTAAAGTACATACTGCAAGTATTGATAACAAATCAACGTTTTCATGTTTCAATGTTTTCAATAAACGATTTTCAATTGTGATTCCTACCGAATTTGAAATTCTTTCGTTATTAGTTGTAAACGATCGAACATATTTCAGATACTTGTCTAAATCACCAAGTTTTGCAATTCTATTTTTTCCACCTTTCTTTCTCCCCCAATCTAAATCTAATTCTTCTTCAATAAATTGTTCATATCTTTTTAATTGCGGAAATCTTAAAGTTAAAAATGTAAATTTGCTTTTAGTGATATTACAAAACTCTTCAATCCATCCTCGCAAAGTACTTTTATTAGTTTTGATAATTTCAGATAATTCTTTCTGAGAGCCAAGTTCTTGAACACACCTCTCAAGAAATTCTCTTTGCTTTCCTTTTTGAAACTTCAATCTTTTATCCACCATA
>JABIDZ010000014.1 GCA_018651445.1 Candidatus Iainarchaeum sp.
CTTTACTTTGAGAATTGTCCTGTCTTTTCTTTATTACTCTATCGGCTATCAAACCACGAATATCATCTTTTGTCATTGCTTCTGCTATCTTTGTAGCGTCTGTAGGGCTAATGAATACTTTGTTTTTTCCAACCTTTAGTACTCCGGCCGCCATTTCTTTTGCTTTGTTTAATTCCATGATATTCACCTAGTTTAAAATCCAAATTCCTTTTTCGTTTGCTTGTGTTACAATTTCGTTTCTTTTTCTCTTTCCTACTGTTGCGCCGATTCTAATTGCATTGATTTTTACATCAACTTTTGCGAGATCCGCAACATTTTCTACACGAACTTCAACATATCCTGATGGATGAATGTCACGAATAGAAGCTTTGTTTCTATAACCTATCTTTGGTCTAAATCCGTGTTGTAATCCTCTATCTAGATCAATTGATCTTGGTTTTCTCCATTTTTGCCATTTCTTGTTTGACTTTTTTCGTGTTTGCTTTTTTCCAAATCTTCCGCGAAATGTAGGTAATTTCTTTTTGTCTTTAAGAGTTTCTTGTATTTTCTTTGCTTCTACACTCTTCTTAATCTTGTTTTTCTTTACTTTTTGAATAAACTTTTTCTTTGCTACAACTTTTTCTCCTTTCTTTGAGTCTTTTTTAACATCCTTTTTAGTTTCTTTTACTTCAGGTTTTGCTTTAACTTCGGCTTTTACATCTTTCTTAACTTCTTTAGTTGCAGTTTCTTTCTTTACTTCTGTTTTAGAGGCGTCTTTTTGAACTGGAGCTTTAGCAGGAGTTGCTTTTACTTCTTTTTTGTTTTCGGTCTTTTTTATTACTTCTGCCATATTATCACTCTCTTCCTCTTATAATTTCAATTTCTAGTTCTGCACCGTCTTCTATGTGTCCTTTTTTCACAACAAATATTCCGTCGGTATATCTTCTAATATCTTTTCCTTTAACTTTGGTTGCTAGTTCAACATTTGCTGCTGTTTGACTAACCTCTTCTATTTTTTTTCCACTAATACTAATGTCTTGTCCTTTTATTTCAACAACACTGTTTCCAACAATCTTTGCGCTTCGAGGATGTTTTTCTCCTAAAAAATTATTTACTTGCACAAGCTTATCTTTTACTTCTGCAGTCATTGGAAAATGTGAGTATGTAATTTTCATGTCATATTTGTAACCAAGTTTTAATCCGGTAATCATATTTTTGATGTGTGCTATTACAGTCATTAACAACGCTCTTGTTTGTTTGTTAACTGGTGAACCAACTAAAATCAATGAATCGTTTTTTTGTTCTATGTTTAGTCTATGGCTTTTGAATTCGCGTACGTGTTCTTCACCGTTAGCTTTAATTGTAACTACGTGACCTTCTGCGTTCACTTCAACTCCTTTTGGAAGTTTTATTGTCATTGCTATTTCTTTTTCAACCATATTTTCACCTAATACATAAATGCGATTAATCTTCCGCCAAGGCCTTTGTCTTTTGCTTGTGTGTGAGTCATTACTCCTTTTGGAGTTGATACTACAAGCAATCCAACATCTCTTGCTGGCAAATATCTTTTCTCGTATTTTTCAAAACCGTTTCGCTTAACTGCGTATCTTGGTTTTACTGCTTTACAAGTATTCATTTTTCCATTAAGTGTTACGTTGTATGTGATTATGCCTGCATCATCGGTTTGCTTGAATTCTTCTATGTATTCATTTTCTTTTGCAACTCTCAAGATTTCTCCTAAGAATTTTGACGCTGGCTTTATGCTACATTCTTTCTTTGATGCTGCTTCAGCATTTCGCACTTTTGTGAGTGCATCTACTATTGGGTCATTCATACTCATCTTTCAACACCTAATCATACTTTTTAAATCCTAATCTTTCTGCGTTTTGTTTGAAACACCGTCTGCAAAGGTCTAGATGATATCTTCCAACAAATCCTTTTTGTGAACCGCACATCTTACATTCTTTTGGTTTTCGATCCATTCCAGTTTTCTTTTTGTTTTCACTCATTCTAACTCTACTCCTAAACCTTTAACAAATTCCTTTGCTTCTTCTGTTGTTACTCTTTGTTTTTTTCCAACTTTTTCTTTTCTTATTTTTCTCATTTTTATTCGGTAACCTCGTTTTTTCAAAGCTACTAAAACATCAAATCCTATTATTCCTAGTTTTGGATCGTATTTTACATTTGGTAAATCAATATGTTCTTTTATTCCAAAACCAAAATTTCCTGCGTTATCAAAACTTCTGCTTTTAATTCTGTTTTCTTTTGCCATTAAAGTTCTTTTCAAAAACTCTGCTGCTTTTTCTCCGCGAAGAGTTACTTTCAAACCAAGTTTTACACCGGGTCTTACCCCCCAATCCGGAATTCTTTTTGTTCCAAATGTTTTGATTGGTTTACGTTCAGTAAGTAATTGCATTACTTGCTCCGCTCTCTTCATCTTTTCAGGATCTGCACCGATTCCCATATTTACTACAACTTTTTCTATCAATACTTCTTGCATTTTAACACCCTTTAAAGATTTTTAAGATCTCCTAAAACTATGTCTTTGTCTCCAACAACGAAAACACTTTCCATTGTTGTTTCAAAGTCTTTTCCATCTTTTTCAATTTTAACTAATTTCTTTCTGTTAACTGATCCTGGAACGATTTCTTTTATCTTTCCGGTTCCTGCACAATGAGTACCTTTTGTTATGTATACGATTGCTCCTGCTTTTGCTGCAAGAACTGCTTCGATCTTGTTTTCTGGTACCTTAATTTGTACAGAGTCTCCAACATTTGCTTTGTCATTAATGAATGTTCTTCCATCATTAGTTGTTATTTGTATTCCTTTCTTTGTTGTTCTCTTGTATTCAACTCTTGATAATTTTTCGTTACTCTTATTTTTTAATTCGCTAATAATAACTCTTCTTTTTGTGTCAAACAACACTCTGTATGCTACTTCTTGTTTTGCAATTGCAATTATGTCAAATAATCCTACTCCGTATTGGTAGTCTTTTCGTGCAACTCCGTTAATAGTTACTTCTCCTTCTCGAAGCATTTTCTTTGCTTCTTTCAGAGTTGTTGCTAATTTAATATAATCTCTTAAAACTATTCCAATTGATACGGAATCCGTTCTTTTGTATGCTCCGGCTTTTGTTCTAACTGTCCAAGTATTGGTCTTTCTACTTATGTGAACCGATCTTGGTGCACTCAAAGCTTTTGCTGTTTTCTTTTCACCTTTTTTACTCATGCTTTTCCCTCTTTTTGTCTTTTCAATCTTTTTCGATCGCTTCTATCAATTTCAAGAATTATTAAGTTTGATGGTTCGATTGGTACTTCAAATTCTGTTCCATCACTCTTTTTTCTAATAACTTTTTCAACAAAAACTTTCATTTTTACTCGGTCAATTCTAATAATTTTTCCTGTTTTTGCTTTAAATGATCCTCGTACAATTTTTACGGTGTCATTTTTTCTTAATGGTAGGCTTCTTCGACCTATTTCTTTTTGTAATTTCTCGTTTAAATGTCCAGCAATAGCTTTGTTCTTTTTGTGTACAGGCATTGTGAATGCTGCTTTTCTTGACTTATTTGGTTTACTTGTTACCATGCATAATCACCTATATTACCACTGGAGCCATTCCTGCTATTTTTGGGAATCTCTCTCCTACTTCTTTTGCAACGCATCCCTTGATTTCGCTTGCTTTTGGCAATCCGTCTCCATCAACTAATACAACTGCGTTATCTTCAAATTTAACTCTCATTCCGTTTGCTCGTCTATATTCTTGTTTTGTTCTAACAACAACTGCTTTTTCAATTTTTCCTCGCATTTCTGGTTTTCCTTTTTTAACTACAACATTGCACATTGAACCGATTCCTGCTTTTGGATTACTTCTTTTTCGACCCTTGTATTTGAATACCGAGATAATGTAAACTTCTTTTGCTCCGCTATTGTCTGTACACGTAATAGTACTTTTTAGCGTAAGCGCGTTGTTATTCTTGATACTCATTGATCTCATTTTTTTCCCTC
>JABIDZ010000013.1 GCA_018651445.1 Candidatus Iainarchaeum sp.
ACTCGGATTTATGAGGGCGAAGAAGTTAACGGAACAATAACAATTAGTAATAACGGTGGCACTTTGATTGACAAACTTGGTTTGACTTACACCAGCAGTGTATTCGAAGTAGTATTCTCGCCAGCAATCGTTTCTATTGGCGCAGGTGGAGCAACCGGCGTAGACTTTACAGTTAAAATAAAAAATGATATTTCTGCTCCCGCAGACGGAAGCATAACTTTCAAATTAAAAGGAACAATGATCGGAACAAGTGCTAATCTAACTGCTAACCCCGCTGTTCCAAAAAGCAAAGTTAGTATTGGAAAATCAACTATTACAGATAGTACATTAAAAGCAAATCAAAGAAAAACACTTAGCTATGTTTTGAAAAACAATGATCGTGCAGTTCCATTAGAAAATATTAAATTAGAAATCATTCCAAACCCTGGATTAGAATTTGAAGGTAGGTTAGATTGGTTCGAATTTGGTTTGTATAGTGAAAGTAAAACGATTCGAGTTATTGATAATATCGCACCAGGAAGTTCAGAAGCAATACAAATCTATATCGATGTTCCTGTTGACGCACAAGAAGACGATATCTTTTCAGGCAAACTTGTTATTTCTTCTCCGAGCATGGAAGATGATTTAGAAATTAATATGACTTTAACGGTTTCTGAAGGAATCAGTTATGGTTTAGCTTTTAGCGGAGCATTAAGTAGTTATCGAAGTAATTGTGACTTTGATGGTTGTGAAACAATAAGAACACTTGATAGTGGATTAAAATTGAAGAACACTGGAAAAAATCAAGCATTAACAAATGTTGTTATAACTGTTGATGAAAGTTCTGATGCGGTTTGTGAAACCTGGCTTGAAATAGTTAACGACAGTATTACATCAATTGGACCAGAAGAAAATATTGAGCTCAATATAATTATTTCTCCTTTGTACGAAGCAGAAAAGAATTACTGTTTTTTGAAATTTACTTATGACGATCCAATTAGCGGTGCACGAGACAGCATTTTGAGCCAATCAATGGAAATTGAATTGAACTATAGCGAATGATCCCAATCATTTGCTAGTTGCAAAAGACAATTGTCTTTTGCTAAATACTGACTAGCCGCCGAATAAAATCCAAACTTTTAAAAGAATAGAAAACCAATAGATTCTCATGGAAGACAAGGTTGTTTTAGACGAACGAAGCTTCAAAGCATTATCTGCAGACAGTAGAGTTAACATTCTAAAAAGACTAACTGAAAGAAGAATGACTCTAAGTGAGCTAAGTCATAGATTAGCATTAAAGAATTCTACAATAAAAGAACATTGCACTATTTTGCTAAACGCAAATTTAATCAAAAAAATTGATGAAGGTAGAAAATGGAAGTACTACGAGTTAACCGGAAAAGGAAAACAAATAGTTCAACCAAGTTTTATGGAAGGTATCCGCGTACTTATTACTCTTTGTTTTGGCGCAATTATTTTTGGAGGAATCTTGTTATTTGCAATGCAAGGAGCTTTTTTAACAACAGGTAGTGATTTTGCTCCACAGCAAATGTTGAAAACTAACATAATAAGCGATTCGGCTATGACTACTAGCATAGAAAGTATGCCAGCAATGGGTGGAGAAGCTACAGACAATGTGGTGCGAGAAATTGGAAGCAATACAAATATTTACAATATTACGGTTAACTACAACTTGTTTTCAACAGCAATAATTACGGTATTAGTACTAGGAATCTTTATCGGTTGGATCGTTGGAAGAAAGATCAATTAACTATTTTAAGTAGCAATTAAAAAACTTACGGATTTTCTTTCTCTTATGGATTACGATGTTGCAATTATTGGTTCTGGCCCTGCAGGTTTAACCGCCGGGATTTATTGTGCAAGATACGGACTCAAAACAATTATTCTTGAAAAAAGCTTGGTTGGCGGAACAGTTACTCTCGCACATTCTATACAAAACTGGCCTGGAGAAAAAGATATTACCGGTCCAGAATTAATGAAGAAATTCGAAGAACATGCAAAAGAAAGCGGAGCAGAAATTAAATCTGCACAAGTAAGCGAAATAAAAGATGGCGACCAAAAAGAAATTGTTTTAGGTAGCGAAAGTATCAAAGCGAAAGCAATTATCATTAGTGTTGGTGCAAAAAGCAGATGGTTAAAGGTTAAAGGTGAAAAAGAATATTTGAACAAAGGAGTTCACTTTTGTGCTACTTGTGACGGACCAATGTACTCCGGAAAAAATGTTGTTGTGATTGGAGAAGATCA
>JABIDZ010000012.1 GCA_018651445.1 Candidatus Iainarchaeum sp.
CCGAAATAACCGATTATGATTATTGCTGCTAATGTAATAAATGCTAATTCAACTGAAACCAAGTTTATCCCCTTGAAAATAAAAGATTATTTGTGCATATAAACCTTTGTTTGAACGTTCGTTTTACGCGATTATTTCACATTCCCTTTCTCAACCATAATACACCTATTAAAAACACAATCAATTCCATTTTTTCTACAAAAACTAATCGCGTCTTCGCTTTCGCTTCCTGGTTGCAACCAAACGTGTTTGATTCCTAGCGATTTTACTTCTTCAAGCACTTGTCTTGTTACCGCCCGCGGCACAACAAAAACAACTATGCCGATCTTTTTTCCTGATTCGCTTGCATCTTGCAATGAAGAAAATACTTCCAAACCAAGAATTTCTTTTTCATGTGGATTAATCGGCAATACGTTTTCATCCAATTCTTTGAGCGACAAAGTAACTTTGTAACCATATTTTTCTTTATTGTTACTTGCACCAACAACCGCATAAATCTCTTTCATAAAAATAATCTTTTAATTAAACAAAATCAATTACTCTTCTAACTTCAGTTATCATTTCAGGAGGAAGGCCTTGTATAATTATATTTTTCTTTCGCGAAAGAACTCGCAAAACTAATAATGCCGGCGGCATTTGAGCAGAAATTTTCAGACGGTGCTCTATGATAGCATAAGGTATAACTAAATGAGTTTTTGAAGTGTTTGTTTGCATAGCTTCTTTTATACACACTTCTGCATGAAAAGACAGTCTTTCTTGTTGTCGCATAGAACTTATTTGTTTCCATCCAGAGGGTATAGAATGTTTTACTTGCCGGTTTATTCTAACAAGGGTTAAATCTATACGCGCACCCCTAGCCAATGTTGCAGATATCATTTGGTTTATTTGTTTATTACTTTTTCCACTTATGCCAAATGCTTGTCGTGTTGTTCTAACTTGCAGTGCTTGTTTTTCAGGAGTAACTGCTTGTGGCACACCCCTCGTTTTTCGTTTTTGTTTTTTCTTTGAAACTACTTGTGTGCTAACAACCGGCAAGGGAGTAAATGCTCTTGGTGAACTACTAGATACACGTTTTGCAGATGCACGTCTTCTTTTCTTTTCAGCAACTCTTTCTTCTCTTTCTTTTTTTGCTTTTTCAGTAGCTATTTTTCTTCTTTGTGCTCTTTCTAATCTTTGTTCTTTATTTGCTAATCGATTCAAACCATCCGATGCTTTTTTTAATAAAGTAATCCCAAGTATTGTTGCAGTTAATCCTGTCGCACCCCCTACCGTACTTTTAGTAACATGCATAATCTCACTTCTAGGCGACATAAATTCCCGACTTTCTTGTTTAACTTCGGTAAATGTTTTTTTATCTCCCTTTTCTTTTGCCATAACCGCTTTTTTATATAATTTATTTGCTGTGTAAATATGATGTGTTTTTCCTACAGCGGCTCCACCCATTGCACCTAGCATTACGCCCAAACTAGCTTTTTCACCAGTAGACATTTTTGGAAAAATTCTTTCATCTTTTTTAGGGGGCGCCCACCCAAAACGTAATTTTCTTGGTTTTTGTCTGCCGACTTGTCCGCGTTTTTTTCTGTTTGTTTGTTGGTTACGCATAATCTCTATAAAACACAGTTTACCCTAGAATTTAAATCTTTGCAAAAACTAGTTATTTTCTTCAAAAAGAGTTTTTAGTTGAGAATCAACGCCATCTTTCCAAGTATCTACGATTTCTTGCATTTGTGCTTTTAAGTCTAATTGCTTTTTTACACAATAAAGGAAAACGAACCCACCACTATCAAGGTTATTTTGTCTTCGAAGAACAATGTCTTTGTTCAAAAGGTTTTTCATTGATTTTTGAACAGTTGTTCGGTCTAACCCAATCTTATCTGCTATTTCGCTAGAAGGGATACATGCTTTTGTTTTTAATAAATAAAGAAATATTGCTAGTTCTGTTTTTGTTAAACCAAAAGTACACCTAATTAGTTCTTTTGAATCCATTTGTTTGCATTGTAATTTAGCCATAATACCACCACTACTTATTTTTCTCTATAGATCTTTTTTAGAATCTTTTCCCAGTCCATTAAAAAGAAAATAATCAAAACAACAACACTGAAAACTCCACTAACCACAATAAACAACAAATCGTTTGACATAAGGAGCGATTTGAACACGTTCCCAGTAAACGCAACCAGGATTGAATATTGTATTGTTCTCCCAACAGCAAAACCAATTGTAATTGCTTTGAGTTTCATTCGAGTTGCTCCAACAATGATAAATAATATATTTGTTGGCAGAGGAGTAATTGAATAAATCATTGAAAAAAGAAATCTTTCTCGCATAGTTCCAGAAAGTTTTTCTCTTAAAAAATTCATTTCGTGCTTTTCTTTTCTACTAGCAAATCTAAATGTAAAAATCCCTGAGAGTTTTGCTAAAAGATATCTTCCAATTGTCGACGCAGTTACGCCTACAAAAACTAATGCAGGTAAATTCGTAGTTGAATTTATGTAGAAGTAAGATAATATTAGAAATGGCGGCGGAGCAAAAGCAGGTATTACATTCGCAATAAATACGATTACCCACTCAAAAACAATCGTAAGCATACTAAAAAGAACAACAACTAATAATAAAAAGCTTTTTTGGCAAATATTAGCTATGGACAACAATAATTCAACTGATTTAAAAAAGCTAGAAATAGGCTCAGGCAATAAACCAAAAGCAGGTTATTTGCATTTCGATATACGCGAAGATATAGGTGCAGATGTAATAGGAAACGCTACAAAACTACCTTTTGCAGACCATGCGTTTGAAGAAGTTTTTTCAAGATTTTTTTTAGAACACTTACCAAGAAAAAAAGCACAAGTTGCGCTCACCGAAATGTTTCGCGTATTAAAACAAGGTGGAAAGCTTGAAATAATCGTTCCAAATATCGCGTATTTTTGTAAACTTTTTATCAAAGAGGTCGGACAAAAAAAAGAATGGGCATTAAACAAGATATATGGTTTTGAAGACTACCAAGAAGACCATCATTTTTTTGGTTATGACAAAGAGATACTTTCAAACGAATTAACAAAAATTGGTTTTCAAAATATTAAACAAGTAGAAACAGAAGAACAATACTTACATTTGACCGCTACAAAATAGAGTCTTTTTAATGTTTTGCCCATTAAAATTAATTATGAAAAAGGTTTTTGTTATTACATTAGTATTACTCTTAATTTTTTTTATGGTTGGATGCACAGGAGTTGATAATGTGACTAATATAGATAATAATGCGGACGAAAATAAAGCACCTAATATTTACAATAATTTAGATCAAATGAAAAAAGTTCAAAACGGAGATAATATCTCTATTAATTATACGGGAAAACTAGAAGACGGAGAAGTATTCGATACTAGTTTAGCTCCTGGACGAGAACCACTTACTTTTGATGTTGGCGAAGGGCAAATGATAAAAGGCTTTGATACGGGCGTTTTAGGTATGAAAGTTGGCGAAAAGAAAACAATCACTCTTGCTCCAGAAAATGCTTATGGCGTAACAAACGAAGACAATAAACAAGCAATACCTTTCTCAAATCTACCACAACAAGATTTTAATGTTGGACAAGAAGTTGTTTTAGGACAATATAGATTGAAAGTCTACGACGTTAATGACGAGGGAATCGTTGCATCAGTAAACCGTTTTTTAGCAGGAAAAACACTTATCTTTGATTTAGAATTAGTTTCAATTAACTAGTTCTAATCCTTTTTTTCAAAAACAAAGCGTTTAAATTAGGTTTTTTGGATTAACTAGCTATGAAATGCGTGCTTTTAGCCTATTATCCTTTGGGAGAAGTTCCAAAAGTAATCATTAAACTTGCGGCATTATTAAAAGAAAACAAGATAAACGTAAAGACTGAAGAATTGATTTTAGAAGAAGACCTTTCTATGAAAAAACAATTCAAACTAGAAAAAAAGCTTGTTTTGAAAAACAAAATTCCTTCTCTAAAAAGTTTTGATTTAATTGTTATCGGAACTCCAATAGTTTCGTTTTCATCAGTACCTGCAATAAATATATTTATTAGAAGCCTACCTAAAGTGGCTGAAAAGAAATTTGCTTTGTTTGCAACCGGAATTGGTTTACCTGGAACCGCAATAAAAAAGATGACTTCGTTGTTATCAATGCAAAAAGGAAAGGTTGTTGCCACACAAGTTTTTTCTAGTATCTTTGAGTTTGATGAAAAGAAATTAAGAGAAGTTAATAAATTGCTAGAACAAATCAAAGCACAATTATGATTGTCTTTGCAACCCCTCGTTTAGAACTAATCGTTATAGTCTAGTTGTTTGAATACGTCGCCTTCAAACGTGTGTGGTTGAGCTTGTTTTCGCACACCCGATTTAACATTTTGTTTTGCAATTTCTTTTGCACCTTCAATTAGCTTAGCGCGTATCTTTTCAATTTCTTCACTCTTTTGAATAGCTTTTATTTTTCCTTCAATAGAAATCATTTCTTGTTTTATATCCGAATTCATTTTTTTGAAAGCTTTTTCATCAATCTTTCTTTTCAAATAACCTCTTTCAGCGAGTTTTAATTCATGAACCTTTTTTTGTTTTTGAACCATTAAGTCAGACAATATTTTTCGCTTGTCTTTTGAC
>JABIDZ010000011.1 GCA_018651445.1 Candidatus Iainarchaeum sp.
AAAGCCACATCCTTAGTTCTCTTATCCTTTCATTCACCTCAGCAAAATAGTTATTAAGAAGAAGAGCATTGATTTTAGCAAGGGAGATGGTTTTAATGAAGAAGAGTTTAGTTTTGCTGGGGATTTTGTTTTTAATCCAAAGTGTGTTTGCAGCACCATGGGATTTTTTAAGAGTTTCAACGAGTACTGCGCAAGTAATTAATCCAATCGTTGTTTGGGTGGTAATGTTAATCTCATTAGGGTTATTTACTATTTCGATGTTAGCATTAAAGAAAAGAGGTTCACGAAGACTTATGCTAATTGGCGGAGCATTTGGATTATTTTTCTTAAAAAATCTATTAGGTCTTGTTGATTTGTATATCTCTCCTGGAATATTCATGAATTTTGCAGTACAAGGAGTATTTGATTTATTGATACTAGCATCATTATTCATAGCAATTTTTAGGAAATGAATCGATGGACGAAAGAATCGAAGAAGATATCTTGTCGCCAAGAGACAAGATTTACTCAACTATAGTAAAAAATCCTGGGTTGCATTTTCGAGAAATACAGCGAAGAGTTGATTATGCTACAGGAGCAATGCAATACCATATAGATTATTTAAAGAAAAAGAATTTCATTCGAGAAGAAAAAGAAGGAAAGTTTTCTCGTTTTTATGCGTCAGAAGAAAAAAGCGTTGATTCAAAACTAATGAATCTATTACGACAAAAACAGGTTAGATTAATGGTGTTATTTTTGTTAAATCGAAGACGCGCAACAATAAATGTTATTGCTGATTCAACTGAGATGAGTGTTTCTACCGCAAACTTTCACATGAAAAAGTTAGTAGCATCAAACATAGTTGAAGAAGAACAACAAAAAGATCTAACATTTTATTCTGTAAGAGAAAAAGAACCTATTGTAGAATTATTGATCGAACACCGAACAAGTTTCTTAGACAAACTAGTAGATAGTTTCGTTGATTTATGGGAAAAAGAACTTGATTTACAACAATAAAGAAAATTTATCTAGTTGTGTGCGAGTGTAAATTATTTTAAACTCAAAAGACCTAATAATTGCATGGTAGAATTGTTTGTATTTAGAACCGGTGCAGTAAAAACGAAAGAAAATGTTTTCTTGGGTTGGTTAAACAAACCGCTAAATGATAATGGTGTGAGCGAAGCAAAAAAAGTTGCTAGAAAATTGGCTCGCAAAAAAATAACTTATGCTTTTTGTTCTGACCAAGTAAGAGGAAAACAAGCGTTGCTAGAAGTAATGCAACACCATAAGCGCGCAGAAATAATTATTGATCCTAGATTACGCGAAAGGCATTACGGGATTTTCTCAGGGCATAGCAAAGAATTATTCAAAGATCTATTTCCAAAAACGTTCAATGCAATAAAATGGAAGTATCAAGCCAAAGTACCTCGTGGAGAAAACATGGCTGTCGTCTCAAGAAGAGTTTTCGCTTTTATGAATGATTTAATGAAATTCATGCGAGAAGAAAATGCTAACGTGATTATTTGTGCTCACACAAATTCAATGAAACTAATTAGAGAGTATTTAGAAGAATTAGAACAAGACGAAGTATCAGAACTAGTTAGTTCGCCAGATGAATACAAAGAATACACTATTTTCTTTGAGTATTAGTGATAAAAATGAATATATTATTTGTTTGTACTGGAAATATTTTTCGAAGTATGTCTGCAGAGTATTGTCTAAGAGATTATTTATTAAAAAACAAGATTTATCATAATAAAGTTGCTTCTGCAGGAACATTTGCGATCATAGAACCAATGAAACCAAAGGTGCGTAATACTTTGTTAGCACTTGGAATCGATCCAACAAAACATAAACAAACACGGTTAATTGCAAAGCATTTTGTAGATTATGATTTGGTTGTAGCAATGCACAAAAGTCACCAAGAATTTATTCGAGTGCATTTTGAAAAAGAGGTTCCTCTTTTTGATGAAATCTGTTACGGGGTAAAAGCATCTGTTCCAGATATTAATGACGAATTAATTCCTAATTATAGGAATTATCCTGATGCGATTAATAGGTATATGGAATACGCGGTCAAATTCATCTACAATTCGATGCCAAAATTCGTTGAGAACTATAAAAAGTTTGTTAAGAATTAATGGGCAAGAAGATGCTTAAAACGATAAATGTATAAAGAACTTCTTCAAATATCTTTACATGCTTAGAAAAGGAGTGAATAATCCAAATAAAGGTCAAGCACGAAGATTTGTTGAATCTTATTTTGGCCAAGGTTATGCTTCGGCAAAGGTTACGACTAATCCGCGTACAATGAATCGATCCCAAACTAGGGTTGCAAGAGAATTACATGATACTATTCCGGGATCGACGCAGCATAGCTCTGGGTTAGCAATGGCAAATCGAACAAGAACAAAACATATTGTGTTTGTTAATAAAGAACGGTTTTTGCGTCAGCCTGGGCAGTCAAAATTTCGAACCCCTAAAGAATTAGAATTGGTGCTTGTTCACGAGCTTGGGCATGCAGCATATCGTAGAAGACAAAAAAAGCTTGGCAAGCGTGCTTTTCTAGTGGATTCCGAAGTAATATCAAGCATGATTGAATTTGAATATGAAGCTCAACATTATTCAAAAGAGTATTCGCAGTATATGTCTAATGCACACAAAGCCCAATTTTATACAATTGCATCACAATTTGGAAACAGAGTTGCATTAGAAATACATTCTCATTTTTCACCTAGAGTTCGTCAAGTATTACTCCAAGAATTACTTAATAGAAATTTTGTTCGAAAAGAAAATGTATTGAAATGGCTTCAACAGAAACTTGAACAACATGCGATACATGATCAAAAACTCAAAAGAGAAATTCGAGAGTATGTTGAAAGATAGAAGAACCTCTTGGGCCAAATAGGTCCAAAAGAATTTTATGATAGGGGCAGGGGGAGACTCGAACTCCGACCTTTCGATTATCGTCGTATCAATTTCAGTATGTTAGGAAGTTCAATATTTCTATTTCCGACAAACCTATCTAAAAAATTGTGGTGCTTATCATCCCATTTTGAACATGAAATTGACCTGACCCGGATATAGCAATTAAATGTGTGCATAACCGTCGTTAACATTTTTATATCTGTTTCAGGAGATATTTCTTCTAGCATTTCAATCTTTGGTCGTACTAGTTCAAAATCTTTAGTAATTAAATCCATAAGTTTGTAAAGGTATTTTGGCGCGATTGGGTGTTTTTCCATTTCATTAAATATTTCAATCCAGGACTTTGAAATATTTTCAATGAATGTTAGTACTTGCTTTTCGTTCCACTTTTTCATATTATCTAATAAGCTTTTGATGGGGAGTGTTTATAGCTTTTATTATACAATAGTGTAGCATCTATAATTTTTTCTTAGGCCTCTGCTTTTCTCAGTTTAAACTTTTTCCTTTCAGGCCGCCTTCGGCTAAAAGTTTAATATTTCCAAAAGCAGCAGAGCCGTCCAAGAAAAAATTCTTCTTTCTAAAAAGGAGGTGATTTGAATGGTTTTTTCAATGAATATTTCTCCGCCGAGTTGGAGCGAAATTAAGTATGTAATGGAGCTGGCTAAAGTCGATCTCGATTTATTAGATGGTCGTGATCTCTGGATCTACGAAAATTGTTGTCAAGGTGGTTTCGAATGAAACCATCAAGCAAAAGCAAAACTTTTGTAAGATGTCGCCAAATCTCGGATTTGGCAACACCGGCATCGACCCCTAGGCGCGATTATAAATGCAAAAAATCAATTTCTTCTATGGTGGATAAAAGATTGAAGTTTCAAAAAGGAAAGCAAAGAGAATTTCTTGAGAGGTGTGTTCAAGAACTTGGCTCTCAGAAAGAATTATCTGAAATTATCAAAACTAATAAAAGTACTTTGCGAGGATGGATTGAAGA
>JABIDZ010000114.1 GCA_018651445.1 Candidatus Iainarchaeum sp.
GCAGACCCCAAACCTAGTTTTGCGGGGCGTGAAATCACTTGAACGTTTTTGAATTTCTTTGCTTCTTTTGCAGTGCCATCCGGCGAGTTGTCATCAACAACAATTAATTTGAAAGTTACACCAGGAATCTTTTGAGCAAATATCTTTGGGATTAATTTTTTTATATTTGCTTTTTCGTTGTACGTCGGAGTAACAATAACAGCTAACATTCAATCACTAAACAAAAAAGAACCATTTAGAATAAAAACAAATGCACCTCGTCTTCTTTTATGCCGGGGGTATGTTTATGAGTAAGTATTTGATTATCGGAAATGGCTTTATCGGAAACAAATTTCTTAATTTTTTAGAAGATTGTGAAATGAGTACAAAGATGATTTATTCTTATGCAGACGCGTTAGATGAAATTAAAGAAAAAGCCCCAAAAGTAGTAATTAATTGTGCTGGCGAGACTGGACGACCAAATGTAGACTGGTGTGAAGACAACAAACAAAAAACATTTGATGGTAATGTCTTGTTGCCATTAAACTTGGCAAAAGCTTGTGAAGACGTAGGCACCAAATTAGTTCACATAGGCACCGGTTGTGTTTATGTTGGCGATAATAACGGTGAAGGATTTAGTGAAAAAGACGAACCAAATTTTGGAGGAAGTTTTTACTCACAAACAAAAATGATAAGTGAATCTTTATTGAAAGATTATGACGTGTTACAACTGAGAATTAGAATGCCTATTGACTCTGCGCAAGGCCCCAGAAATTTTATTACAAAAATAACTAATTACAAACAAGTAATTGACATAAAAAATTCTATGACTGTAATAGATGATTTGTTAGCTGTCGGAAAAGATTTGATTGAAAAAAATAAACCCGGGATTTACAATGTTGTTAACCCTGGACCAATGAGTCATAGTGAAATACTTGAAATTTACAAAAAGATTGTTGATCCGAATTTTTCGTATGAAATTATTTCATTAGAAGAGTTACACAAAATGACAAAAGCAAAAAGAAGTAATTGTGTTTTAGATACGAAAAAATTAGAACAAGAAATAACGATCCCAACGTTAAAAAAACAATTATCTGATATAATGATCAAATACAAAAACAGCTTTTCGCATTAAGCTATAACTGGCAAACCAACTAAAGAAAACAAACCAACGAAAACCGCCGTTACAATTATACCTGCAATTATTACTCCGATCGTGTTTGCTATAAAGAATTTTTTGTAACCTAGCCCTAAAAGATTTGCTACTAGCGCACCAGTCCACGAACCTGAACCCGGCAAAGGAACCGCAATAAATAATGCCACTCCAATCAAACCATATTTTTCAATTAGATTTTTTGATCTTCTTTGTGCGCGCGAAACAAATCTATCATAAATAGATTTAATGAAATCAACTTTGAGGAAAATATAAATTACTTTGTCAAGGAAAAAATAGGCTATTACCCCTAGCACGATGTTTGCTAGAACACACACCACAAAAACCAGTAGAATTGGCATGGCAAACCCTTGTATTGTCCCAAATAAGGGTACAGAGATCTCTCCAGAAAATAATCCTATGGGTATACTCCAACGCAACTCAAAAATTGGCGTGAAAGTCAGTATTATTAACCACAAAACTTTGTCTAACATGCACAAGTAATAGTATTGAAACTTAAAAAGCTATTATGGTTCAAAAAATCAAGTATAACAACTAAACTTCCACTACAGAGCGGTTAAAAACAGCTCATGAGTAATTGGTACCGACGGTCAGCCGTCGAGTTGAAACTTAAAAAGCTATTATGGTTCAATCCGACTCTCACAAAAAAGGCCTTAAAACGAGTTAAAGTATTAAAAACTCTTTCCTGTAGAAAATCAATAAATTAAGCTACATGTATAGGGGTGTTGGATTGGATAAAAGAGTTATTTCGTTAGTACTAGTTTTAATATTTTTAATCGGAGGAGTGTTTGCGGTAACACCGACATGGAGCGGAACATTAACCGTTTCTCCAAGCGATGTAAATACATTATCTAATGCCGTAGTTACCTTAAGTGGATATACTGGAAGCGATATGGATTATCTATGTTTTAGTCAAGATGATACAAATACAAATTCTAGTTGTATTGCAAGTACTGGAGACACCACAACTAATCTAGGTGCATTTAGCACAATTTCTTCTGATGGCAGTTATACATTAAGTGCTTTTGTAAAAAATGATGATGAAAATTATTCAACTGCATACGGATCAACATTTGCAGTAACTTATGATTCAACTGCGCCAACGATTTCAAGCAACACAATTACGGACGGAAATTCATACGGAACAATACCTACAATTACAATTGGAATAGCCGGAGCCACCAGTGCAAGATTGTATCTAAATGGAACCTCGGTTGCTACTGGTACAACTAGCCTTAGCCATACTCCCTCAACTTTATACGACGGAACACAAACGTTAATAGTTGATGCAAACGATTCTCTTGAAAATAATCTAAACACGTCAATTACTTTCAAATATGACACTAATGCACCAAGCACAATAAGTGCTACAACGTCATACACTACCGATTATACAAATGATGAAACGCCAACTTTCACTTTAAGTGCAAGCGATGCTGTTTCCGGAATGACTGGTGGGACCGTGTACATGTCTTGTGCTCCAAGTGGAACTTGGAAAAGCTTTACATACACCACAAGTTATTCAGATTTTGATATTACATTGAACACATACGATTGTAATTCTGACGAAGGCGATCGAGCAGTGTTTGCAAAGTTCAAAGATCTAGTAGGAAACGAAAGTAGTGTAACAAGCACAATAGTAAGATACGACAATACTAGTTCAAATTCTCCAAGCGGATTAAGCGCAAGTACTGCCGCAAACCAAGTAACTCTTAATTGGACCGCACCAAGCGCAGACAATTTATCTGGCGTTGCAAGTTATAATATACTCAAAAAC
>JABIDZ010000077.1 GCA_018651445.1 Candidatus Iainarchaeum sp.
AAGATGCTCCACAAAAAATAACGCCTAGCGAACTTGCAAAAGAAATTAATAATGAAGTTGCACCCGAAGTTAAGGTTGAAGCAAAAAACGAGGGTGTAGAGTAATATTTACCAGTTTAAGAGTTGAGGATTGAGGTGATAGAATGGTAAAAACAAAATGCGAAGTATACAGCAGAGTTGTTGGGTACATTAGACCAGTAGAACAATGGAACGACAGCAAACAAGAAGAATTCAAGGATAGAAAATTGTTTTCTACTAAAGATCAAAGCGAAGAACAAGCAAGTATTTGTTAGGTGAGTCAATGTTTATAGGTGGGCTTGAAAAAATGACGCTCACCGACTTTCCAAACAAAGTTGCTTGTATCGTTTTTCTAGTTAATTGTAATTTCGCGTGTCCTTATTGTTATAACAAAGAATTAACTTCTTACAAATATTTTAAAAAATCTAAACGAAAACTAATTCCTGAAGAAGAATTTTTTTCGTTTCTAAATCAAAACAAAAAAATGCTTGATGGGGTAGTGATTACGGGTGGAGAACCAACTTGTACTCCACAAATAATTGATTTTGTAAAAAAAATTAAGAAGTTAGGTTTTGAAGTAAAGTTTGATTCAAATGGTTCGGAACCAGAAATTCTTCGTTATCTAATAGACAAAAAACTAGTTGATTATATCGCAATGGATATTAAATCGCCGTTAGGTAAATACAAAAAAGTAACTCGGAGCAAGATTGCACAAAAAACTATTCGTGAATCAATCAAACTTGTTTCTGCAACAAAAATTCCTCATGAATTTCGCACAACGCTTTATCCAAAGCTTACTATCGCAGATTTTGAAAAAATGGCAACATATATTCCAAACGAAAAATGGCTTTTACAAGAAATGGATCCAGCTAATGCTTACGAAGGAAGTGTTAAGCGAACAAAACCAATGAAAAAAGACAAGATTGAAAAGATTCTTTTAGCAACAAAAGAAATTACTAAAGTTGAATTAAGGAAGTGATTATTTTATTGCAATTATTTTGAATAGCGGAACTTGTTTTGCTTTTGCGAATCTAGTATATGCTGATCGCGAGTACTCTCCTTCTCGTAAAGGTCTTATAGTTACATGCGAAAAATTGGTTTGTGTCAAAGCATAGTTTAGATTCATTAAACCGTCTGCACCAAAATTTGCGGAATCTACAATAACAGATAATTTTCCACCCGGTCTTAATTTTCTATGGATCACTTCGACTAATTCCGTAACTTCGTTTTGTATCTTTCGTGTTCACCCACTTCTTGGTGTTAATCCGGCATCGGTTATCATGGCTTTTCCATATATGCCTAATGCCATATCTGACTCAATCATTGCAACGGAATTATTTCTTAATTTGATTATTCCGTTTCGAAAATCAGTAACTCTTTGTCGAATGTTTGTTCCGCTAAGCCCATTAATCTTTTTTAAATCAACTTCTAAAAAATCTATTCCTTTGAAACGCATGGCCCATCTTTGAGATCGTTCGTTACGTCCATGATAACCTGCGCTACCCAATCGGACAATAAGCGGTTTTTTTCGTTGCATAAGTAATAATCTCTTAATACTTATTAAAGTTTATTTTCGTAGCGTTATATGCCACACAGTGGTTCCTTTGTCTTTTTTTGTAGCACGAAAGGCACGTCTAACCCACAAGTCGCCAGCATCAACTTCTGTTTTGGTTATCGGACGAACTTTCACGGTTTCAATATCAAACGGGCTTAGGTGTATCGCGTCCATTACATTACGATAACCGTTTGTGCCATAGCGAATACTATCTGAAACAGTGATAGTCATTACTCCATTTTTTCTTAATTTTTTATGTGCTAAGGTTAATACGTCTGCAGTATAAGGGATGAGTTTGTTAAACTTTGGACGAGTAATTTCAAAAACTCTTTTTCGTTTTCTCATTTCAAATGAACGCATTTCTGGTGGTGCTTGACTAGTTTCGGATTCAGTCATTTGCGGAGAGCTTAAAGCAAAGTGTAGATTTGATTTTCCATAATAACCTAATGTCATATCGCTTCGCATTATTGGAATGCTACCATCTTTTTCTCTTTTAAGTCCGGTAAGAAAATCTGCTTTGACTTCTAAAATATTTGACGGAGTTGGTTTTGGTAAGTGTTCACGTTTTAATCCTTCACAATTTATTTCAACAAAATCGAATTCAGGATTTCTTTGTGCGCGATGACCAATCTTTCTAGCTGAATTATCGGTTGCACCAAAATGAATTATTCGAGGTCTTTTTCGTAGCATATGTAATAATGCACCTAGCACATTTATAACAATTTTTGTACTTATTATTTTAGGTGAGTAAAAAGTGAATAAATTAGTTTGTCTTGTTGGTATGACTGGTTCTGGAAAACGGGTTGTAGCAGATTATTTAGTTGAAAAAGGATTTGGTTTTCTGAGATTCGGTCAAATAACTCTCGATATTGTAAAGGAACGCGGGCTTGAACCAACTGAAGAAAATGAAAAACCGATCCGTGAAGAAGTGCGAAAAACACACGGAATGGGAGCATATGCTACCCTAAATATCCCAAAATTTGATGAATTATTGAAAAAAGGACATGTAGTAGGAGACGGACTTTATAGTTGGTCCGAGTACAAGATATTGAAAGACAAATACCTAGAGCAATTAATAGTAATTGCAATTTATGCTCCTCCAAAACAGCGTTATGAAAGGTTAGCGAATAGAAAATTATTAGAAGCAGACACTGATTTGCGTAGTCGACCGGCGACAATGGAACAAGCAAAGGCAAGAGATTATGCTGAAATAGAAAATATTGAGAAAGGCGGGCCGATAGCAATGGCAGAGTATACCTTGGATAATACGGGGTCAATTGAAAATTTGAATAAACAAATAGATATTATTTTAGGTGAACTACTTGACTGAGAACTATAGACCAAATAAAGACGAGTATTATTGGAATATTGCAAAAGAAACTGCTCAAAGATCTACGTGTATGTCAGTTAAGGGTGGCGCAATAATTGTTCGTGACGATCAAATAATTGCGACGGGTTATATTGGTGCTCCAAGAGAAACAAAAGATTGTTTTGAACGCGGCACTTGTGTTAGACGCGTATTAAATATTCCGTCAGGGCAACGCTACGAAATTTGTCGTTCTACACACGCAGAACAAAACGCAGTAATAAATGCTGCAAGAGCAGGAGTGTCTCTTTTAGGTGGAACAGTATATCTTTATTTTGTTAAACGAAGCGAAGACAATTTTGTCAATGCATATCCTTGTTTTATGTGTAAAAAAGTTTTGATTAATGCCGGAATAAAACGTTTTGTTGGAAATGATGCCGACGGAAAAATTGTTTCATATGATGTTGATGATTGGGTTAAAGACTGGCAAGAAAACGATATGATTGACGATACAAAATTATATGATTCTAAATATACTAAAGAAGAAGTAGAAAAATTCAAACACAACGAATAAAGTTTAAAAAATAATCACAAAACTTCTTTTACGCTAAACTCGTTTTCGTTTGAATAAGAATTCATTTTGTTGTAACCAAACAAACTAACGTCTTTTCCTTTTATAGTTTCATTAATTTCTTCTAAAAGTTTTTCATTACTAGTCTCGCTAGTTTTTGTTTCAAGATCTTCTTGTGTCCAATCAAGTAACTTCAAAGCGCTAGCACTAAATAAATTTGTTTTGATTTCGCCAGTATCGTCTTCTACTAAAGCAGAGATAACTGCGCGTTTCTCACCTTTTACTTCGCCACAAGAATCACAAATATTGCCGTCGACTTTCTTTCCACATTTTTCACACGCATTAAAATAAAAGTTTCCAGGTAATAATTCTTTCACAGTTGCTTTAATCAAAACATTTTCGTTTTCAACTAAACCATTTATTTTTTTCTCTTTTACTTGTTCTTTTAAAATCTCAGTAACTCCAGGCATCTCATTTGTTGATGGAGTTAGTTCAGCGTTATAACCTAAGTGTAGTTCTACTCCAAACATTCCGTCTTTTGTATAACCGTTTTTAATTTCGATAACGTCGCCTTCGCGTAGACCTTGGACTTCGTCTGCTTTTTCGTTCCAAGCAGTTGCGCGTAGCAAAGCACTTTCGTCTCCGAATTGAAAGTTACATAGTTTTCCTTTTCGATCATTTGAATCAAATTCTTTGCAAGGAAACTTTCGTAAGAGTCGACCAACAACATTTATTCCGTTCATTCCACCTTTTAGATTATTTATTTTTTCAAAAGTAATTTCTTTTTTGTTTAAAATATCAATTGTTCCATTAAAACCAAGACTCACTTGTTTTTTGTCGTTGTAACTAGTTACAATACAATTATTGATTTGTATTTCGCTTCCGGTAGTTAGTTCTTGTTGATCTATTTGGTCGTTCCAAAGTGTAGCGCGAACACTCGCAGTATCGTCTTCTAAAATAAAACTTTGTAATTTTCCTGCTTTTCCATTTCGATCAAATTCTTTTACTGGAAAAACACTTTTTACAATACCTTTTAATTCAATATTTTTCATTCCGTCGGTAAGTTCACCAACTTTGCTTTCAACACTAACGTCTTGTTTCAAACCAAGTTCTTTTTGAACCATAAAAGCAGCGCCTTGTTCTGTTAACAAACCCTTGAATTTCTCTATTTTAGCTTTAATTAGAGTAGTAATTTCTTCTTCGCTTTTACCGCTTTTTTCAGAGATTTCTTTGATTAGCTCACCGATTTCTTCGCTCATAATAACTCCTTGTTTCAAAACTCTTTAAAATGCTCTTTGTTATCAATGAATTTCTTAATCTCTGCAGTATTTTTTACAATAATTCCTTTGACTCTTTTTAATGCTTTGTCATCTGACCAAAGAATACTGTTTTTATGTGCTAAACAACAAGCAATAAAAATAACATCGTTTTTGTCAATATTTTTGACTAATTCAATTGCGGTTGATTTATGTGGTATTATTTTGTCATTTGGGATGAGCGTTATTTGCATCAAAATTGTATTTAGTAATTTGTAAAAATCAGTTATATCTAATTTTGATTTTTTAATTAATCCCGTTTCGTGTTTGTTTATTTCTTCTAAAACAATATTTGGAAATAAAAAATATTCATTATGCTTAAATAGTATTTTTCGTGTAAGTGAATCTTTCAATAATCCTGAGATAAGTATGTTTGTATCAAGTATTATTTGCATCAAAAAACCTCTTAGAAGACAACGAGTTTATTTGTTTGCTGAACTCTTTGACATCTTTAGGGGTTAACTTGCTCTTGCTTGCAATTTTGTTTGCAATTTTTAATGCTTCGATTTTGTCTTTTATTGCTCTTCGCGCGACTTCGCTCCACTTTATTTCTGGAAACCTTTTCATTTCTTTTTGTATTTCATTAGGTATTGCTAGTGTCATATTTCCCATAATATCACAATTAAATATGTGTGTACACATATATAATCTTTTGCTTAAATTCAGCGAAATAACTTGTTTTTGATAGTTCTTATTCTTTTCGAGGGGTCAGTGCCAGCAAAAGCCTTTTTAATATCTCTATTAAGGCAATGCTTTTTATACTTGTTTTGAGCTAAGAATTATTGATTATTATGAATGATAAAAAAGTATATTCGAAATTATTAGCACAATTAAAAGAGGAAGCGGGAGCATTATTTTTAGTAATAGATCCTCCTAATCAAAGTGCAGAACAAGCAGCTAAAATGTCTAAGATTGCTGAGGATGCTGGCGCAAAAGCAATTGCGGTTGGAGGTAGTCTTGGAGCACAAGGAAAATTACTTGATGATACATTAATTGCGATAAAAGATAAGTGCAAGATTCCAACTATTTTGTTTCCAGGAAATATTGCGACGTTATCAAATATAGCTGACGCAGTTTATTTTATGTCTATGATCAATAGTAATGATCCGTATTATATTAGTGGAGCACAAGTAGCTTCTTCGTTTCCAGTAAAAAAAATGGGTTTAGAAGTTATTCCAACAACATATATTATTGTTGAACCGGGTAGAGCAGTTGGTTTTATGGGTCGAGCACAATTAATTCCAAGAAATCTTCCGTATTTAGCCGCAGCTAGTGCGCTAGCAGGACAATACATGGGTTCTAAACTAGCAATTCTTGAGAGTGGTGGTGGAGCACCCCAACCCGTTACAAAAGAAATGATTGCTACAACAAAAGCATCAATCGATATTCCTTTGTTAATTGCTGGCGGAGTTCGAACTCCTGCGTATGCATTTGATTGTATTTCTAGCGGAGCAGATATTATTCACGTTGGAAGCGCAATAGAAAAAACAAACGGAAACGGAAAAGAAGCGTCTACAAAATTAAAGAAAATGTGTGAGTCCGTAAAAAAAGGAGCGAAAGCTAAAAGGTGATTTTGTATGGCGGTTGCTAAAACTACTCGAAAAACTACTCGTAAAAAAAGAGTTAGTGCATACAAAAGAACGAAACGAAACGAAACTAAATTATTGCGAGAAGTTTTTACCGTAATGAAACACATTCACGTTGCAAAATTAACACCTGAAGGTAGGCGAGCGAGTATGCGTGATCTTAGAACAAGTGTGATTTCTGAATTAGAAAGAGGGACGTCACTTAATGCGACTCAATGTCGTGAGCGCGCAAATGTTATGCTTAAAGTGGTTGGTAGAGAAGTAACAGCGAGCATGTCAACCGCGGAGAAGAAAAGATAGGATAAGGTGATTATTTATGGAAAAACCAAAATCAAGACCGTATATACGAGAATTTGAAGAACCGACAAGAAAGTTGTTAGCACGTAATTTTAAGACTGTTGAAGAAAAGCAACAGGTTGCTAGACAATTTAATGCTAAATTTAGTCAGGCAATTCACAGGGAATTTCCCGAGTGGTCGATTATCCGAGTACACGCTGAAGCAGAAAAAGCGATGCGCGAGATTCTAAAAAGAATAAAAAGACATAAACAGATTAAAAAAACACAGTATATGAAAAGAAAAACAAAAGTAAATAATCCAAGTAAGCGTCGAACACGAAGATAGTTGTAGTTGTGTTGAATTTATTCTTGTACGCTAGGATTTGCATCAGTTTCTTTTAGTTCTTCAATAGTTTCGATTATAGCTTCTTTTAAGAGAGTTTTTTGTTTGTAACCGAGCTTCTCTATTTTTTCAATATTATAATTTCGTTCTTTTGCTAAATGTCTAATATTTTCTCGAGTAGCAATTGATAATCCAGTTAATTTACCAATTAATATCACTATGAAAGCGGGCACGCTTAGTACCACCTCTTTTTTTCCCATGACTCCTTTAGAAGTTTTACAAAATTCTTTTAACGACCATTGTTCTTTTCCTGCAACCAAATAAGTTTCTCCGCTCATTCCTTTTTGGAGTATAACTACAATCGCGTTAACCAAGTCTTTTACGTACATTATTTGAAACGTGTTTCTTCCAGAACAAGGAAGTGGAAAACCATTTTTTAGTACTTTGTAAATCTTTCTCCAATAATCATTTGCGCCAAACAACATTGCGCTTCTAATGATACTAACATTAATTTCTTCTTGGTGTTCTAAAACAAGTTGTTCTGATTCAACCTTGCTTTTTTCATATAAACTAACTGCGCGAGTAGGGGTTTTTTCGTTTACTCTGTGATGGTCGTTTCCATATACTCCTGAACTTGATAAGAAAATAAATTTTTGAACTCGTTGTTTTACTGCTTCGTGAATAATGTTTTTTGTTCCTTCAACATTAACTTTCCACAAAGCGTCATTGTGTGTGTCAATAATAGCGGCTAAATGAATAACTGCGTCAACTTTTTTCATTGCAGTTTCGATATGTTTTTTGTTTAAAATATTTTGTCCGGTATTAATATCAAATTCTACGATAGTATGTTTTCTATTTTTTAACTCTGAAATAAGTTCGCGTCCTACAAAACCGCTTGATCCAGTTACCAATATTCTCATACAAATAACTAGTTTGTTTGGTTTTAAAATTCTTTGCGTTAAAACCAATTATATAAATAAAGTTAGAAAAAACCCCGGGTTAATAACTGCGATTATGGTTCCTAAAAAAATAAATGGGCCAAATTTAGGTAGGTTTCGTAACACAACTATGCTATGAATCTTGTTCTTTGTAAGCAAAGTAATTTCGTGTTCTCCGAGTAATTGTTTTCCTGCGAGTAGTTTCAAAACGCGCGCAGTATTTCCTTCTGAAATAATTTCATCTTCTTCCAGGTTTTTTAGAGAAACTTTTTTGTCAAAGAAATTCGTTTTAATCCCGTTTTGTAATCCAATATAAATTGCGCCGCCAATCAAGGGTATCCCAATTAGCATAACAAATTCGATTCGAACAAATCTAAGCATTAACAAAAATGCAAAGTAAATAATTAATATGCCGACAAGGATTATCGAATTGTAGATTCCTTGTTTTTCTTTTTTAAAATCAATTCCTAAGCGTACATATTTCAAAGAATAATAAATCGAATAAAATAACATCGATAATATTGCAGCGAAAAAAGTAAGCGTTATCAGAAAGTTTATTTCGTTGAATGGATTAAGAAAAGCAATTCCAGTAAATATCTTTACGTCTCCTCCGCCAAGTTTACCAAATTTATAAACTAAAAACAATAATCCAAATATCGCTACTCCGCTAACTAAATTAAACCATTGTAATTGCACTAAACTAAGCAATATTCCGAGTGCAATCATTGGGTAAGTAATCCAATCATAGATATAACCTGTTTTTGCGTCAGTTGCGCCACCAATAAACGTGCCAATGAGCACAGCGATTTGTTGTATAATAAAAAGCATTCTAAAATTAGGTGTCAAAAGAATTTAATTGTTTTTATTATCAAAATTATTTTAATCTAAACTTTTTCATTGCTTTTTTGCCTTGCATTTGTTGTACCATTTGCCCAAGGTCTTTTTCGCCCATTTTTTTCATTCCTTTTTCACTCATTCCGCGAAAGCGTTTAAACATTTTTTTCATTTTCTTAAATTGTTTTATCAATTCGCGAATATCTTCGTCTTTTTTTCCGGCACCTTTAGCAATTCGCTCAATTCTACTTCGGTTCATTAGGTCAGGATTAATTCTTTCTTGTTCGGTCATCGAATCAATAATAATCTTAAAAGACTCCATTTTTTCTTGTCCCATTTCCATTGCTTCTTTAGGCATTTTTACTCCAAGGCCAAGCATGTCAACAACTTTGTTTAGCGGACCCATTTTTTTAGTTGCTTTTAATTGTTCGTAAAAGATTTTAAAATTTAAATTTCCTTTCATGATTTCTTCTGGAGATAAATTCTCCATGTCAATTTCTTTTGCTTTTTCAAGTAATCCTTCAAGGTCTCCATAACCCATTATTCGTCCCAAAAAGCGATTAGCGTCAAAGCTTTCAAAGTCTCCAACTTTTTCTCCAGTAGAAATAAAATATACGCTTGCGCCTGTTTCGTTACAAGCAACGAGTGCGCCGCCACCTTTACTTGAACCATCCATTCTTGTAATGATTACGCCGTTAACACCAATGGCTTTGTGAAATGCTTGTGCTTGCTTTTTTGCAAGGTTTCCCATGTCGGCTCCAATAACTAACCATTTTTCGTCAGCTCCAAATGCCGAATCAATTCCTTTGATTTCTTTTACTAGTTCGTCATCAAGTCCACTTCGTCCAGCAGAGTCACAAATAATTATGTCGTTTCCTTCAAGTTCTGCAAGACCAGCTTTCACAACTTTTGAAGCGTCTTTTTCTCCTTTGATTCCAAAAAAAGCTATGCCTGCGTTCTTAGCATTTGTTTCTAGTTGTTCGTAAGCCGCTGGTCGATAAGTGTCTGCAGCAATTACTCCGACTTTTTTTCCTCGTTTCTTATACCATTGCCCGACTTTTCCTGCGGCAGTAGTTTTTCCTGCTCCAAATAACCCACATAAAAGAATTCGTTTTGGTTCGCTTGGATTTTCTTTTCCACCAAGCATTTCTACAAGTGCGTCATAAGTAACTTTCACGATGTGTTCTCTTTGGGACATTCCTTCTTTGGCTGGTTTAAAAGCGCGTTCTTCGATTTTTTTTGATAAAGTCATTACTGTTGCGATATCAACATTTGCTCCGATTAAAGCTCTTTGGATTTCTTTAATAACTTCTTTTATTGTGTCTTTGTCGATTGCTCCTGCGCCTTGGATCTTGTCCATTGCTTTTCGTAGTGCCTCGCCTAATCCCATTATATCACAAATATTTTGTTCCTAGAAAGTATTAAAAAAGTGAATTTTATGCGGAATTAATATCAAATATAATTATTTGCCCTGTTTTTTTGTTAAGAAACATATTGTGGGCATGGACATCAAACACGCCATAGTCTAACATCATATTCCTAATTTGTTTAACTCGTTCCGATAATTGATCGTTAGCAGGTGTTTTGATATAATTTTCTGGCAAAATGTTATTTCCATGATATAATTTTCCAACCACTGACTCTACGTCGTGGGCGTGATAAAAATCACTAACAACAAAAGTGACTGTTTGTTCGTGGTCGCCATCTTTTATTTTTGTTTCATAAATTATGTGTGTTGGGGCAAGTGCCACATTCAAACCACGTTTATTTAATTCGCGAATAATGGGTTTAGCTTGTCTTTGTGCCTCTACTTTTCTGTTGGCATCGGATTCGGTTAGGGCTTTACCATTTAATTTAATTTTACAAAAAAATTCACGGTCTTTTGTAACAACGCTTAGTCGGTGTAATGCATTATTTCCTTTGTATTCTCCGGTACATAGTGGTTCTATTGTTGTGCCTGTTTTTTTATCTTTTAAAGCAACAAATGGTTTCAAATGATGTAAATTTTTTCTTATAAAATGAAATGCATCTAGTGCTCCAGGATTATGTTTAACCCATGCTTTGAATTCGGGCGTGTATGCTAGTTTATGTTTTGAACCAGAATAACTTATTACACCATTACGTCTTGTCTTTTTCGGTCGCACCACCCAGTTTCGTAGTCTTCTAAAAAGAGCCATAACAATATACTGTTTAATTTTCTTTTAATCCTTTCCTAAACCTTTTTAATCACTTATTATTATTACTTTCTAGGAGGTTTTGTTATGATTGATTTAATTATACTAGGAGTTATTGTTCTTATTATTGTAATAGTCTTGTTATGGATTATCACAACGTATAATGCATTTGTTCAAATAGAAAAACAAGTTCAAAATTCGTGGGCACAAATAGATGTTCAATTAAAACGACAAGCGGATTTAATCCCAAATTTGGTTGAAACTGTTAAGGGTTATGCTAAGTTTGAGAAAAAAGTTTTAACAGATGTTACAAAAGCTAGAACGGCTATCATGTCTGCGAAAACACCAGCACAAGCTGCTCGCGGAGAAAACATGTTATCTGGTGCATTGAAATCTATTTTCGCTGTTGCTGAAAGCTATCCAAAGCTACAAGCGAGTGAAAATTTTAAGGCATTACAAGAAGAACTTTCTTCTACTGCAAACAAAGTTGCTTTTGCTAGACAATTCTATAATGACATGGTAATGAAGTGGAATACATTGATTCTACAATTTCCATCAAATGTTTTAGCTAATATGTTTGGTAAGAACAAAGAAAAAGAGTCTTTTGAAGCTAGTGCTTCTGAGCGAAAAAATACAAAAGTTGATTTTTCTGATTTGAGCAAATAATTGCTCTTTTCAGAAATTAATTTTTTTTAGGTGTTAGGTATGGATTTTTATTCACAAATTGCGAGAAACAAAAGAATGACGTATATTCTGTTTCTCTTATTTTTTATTCTAATTGGTTTTTTAGCGTACGTAGTTTCGTTTATTATTGATTGGTATTTTGGTGCAGGATTCATTTTCTTTTACTCAATTTTTGGTGTTCTAACAATCATTTTTGCGATTACGTCTTATTATTCTTCTGACAAAATAGTTACGTCTATTTCAAAAGCAAAAGAAGCGCCGGCCTCAAAGTTTAAACAACTCCACAACATAGTTGAAGAACTTTGTATTGCTTCGGGTTTACCAAAGCCAAAGATTTTTGTGATAAATGATACTGCAATAAATGCTTTTGCAACCGGAAGAAATCCAGAGCACGCAGTTGTGTGTGTAACCGTAGGTTGTTTAACTCGTCTTAGTCGAGCACAATTACAAGGAGTAATCGCGCATGAACTTTCGCATATAAAAAGTTATGATGTTCGAACAATGACGATCGCAACAGTACTAGTAGGAATGGCTGTGCTTCTTTCAGACATGATGTTTAGAATGTTTTTCTTTGGTTCGCTAGGCCGGTCTAATTCGCGTGATTCGGGCGGAATAATGATTGCAATGATAGGGATTTCAATAGTTCTTGCGATTCTAACACCCATAATTGCTAAGATGATTACGTTCACAATTTCAAGAAAAAGAGAGTTTTCTGCAGATGCTGCAGCAATACAACTAACAAGGAATCCAGAAGGGTTAGCAACGGCTCTTGAAGTAATTGGAAAGGATACTGAAAAGCTTGAAGCAGCTAACAAAGCAACTGCGCATTTATATATTTCTAATCCACTGCGAGGACAAAAACTATTAATGAAGTCTTTGTTTAGTACTCACCCGCCAATCAAGGATCGGGTTCGCGCAATACGCGGACATTAAAATTCTTTTTTTTGTATTGTAGAATTAAATTATCCGATTCAAAACAAATTCTGGCGTGAATTCTTCAAAGTCACCGTATTCTTGCCCGGTTCCAACATAAAGAATTGGTTTTTTTAGTCGATATAAGAGTGAAATAGTTGTTCCGCCTTTTGCGTCAGTATCAATTTTTGTTAGAATAAAACCATCTATTCCAAGTGCGTTATCAAATTCGTTTGCCATGTCAAGTAGTCCTTGTCCAGTATATGCTTCTCCAACATAAATCTTAAAGCTAGTTCCAAGAACTCTCTCAATTTTCTTTAATTCTTCCATCAAATTCTTGTTAGTTTCTTGTCGACCCGCAGTATCAATTAGAACTACGTCTGCGTTACTTGCTTTTGCACTTTGTAATGCGTCAAATGCAACTGCTGCAGGGTCTGCACCATATTGTTGTTTAATAATTTTTACGTTTAGGTTGTCTGCGTGTATTTGTAATTGGTCTATTGCGCCTGCACGAAAAGTATCGCCTGCAGCCCAAACACATGTTAGTCCCTTGTCTTGGAATAATTTGGTTAGCTTTGCCATTGAAGTGGTTTTTCCCGCACCATTAGGTCCTAGCATCAAAATTTTATATGGTTTCTTTGAATTCTTAATTTCTTCTAGTAAATCAATCTTTTTGGTTTCCATCATTTCGGTTAAAATTTCTTTGATTAGGTTTTGTAATATTTCATCAATGTTTTTTGAAGAAACTTTTTGTCCAACAAGACGCGCTTTTATTTTTTCAACGATTTCGTGTGCGGCATCTTGTTCAACATCGCCTTCAATTAAACTAAGTTCTAATTCAAATAATAATTCGGTAACATCACTCGCTTTTATTTCTACTTTTCCAGAAAATAAGCCTTTAATCTTTCCACTAGTTCCAATTTTTGCTTTTAATTCTCGCTTGTCTTCGCTAACCTTTTTAATTTCAATATCTCTTGGTTTTTCAACGACAACGTCTTCTATTTCTTCCGCTTCGGGAGTATCTTCGTCATCTTCTATTTCTTCAATTAATTCTTCTTTTTTCTTTTCAACAGCCTTTGCCGTTTCTTCGTCGCTAGTTTCGTTAACATCTTCTTTAAACTCTTCAAGTTCTTCTTCCATTTCTTTTCTTAGCTTTTCAATTTCTTGTTGTTCTTTTTCACTAACGACAGTTTCGTTTGTCGAAGTAATCTCGTTTGTAATGTCTTGAGCAACAGGTTGCTCAATTTCTGCAACGGTTTTTTTTGCTTGTTTGACAACGGCTTCTTCCAT
>JABIDZ010000084.1 GCA_018651445.1 Candidatus Iainarchaeum sp.
CCAATCCTTGTTTTGTTGTTTCCCAAACATTATTGCAAAAGCATCCATTATACTTGGGTCTCCAATCCCTAAACGAATATTTCCTAAAGGAATTCTTGCAATGAACTTTGCTTCGGCAGGTGTTGCGGAATTAAATAATTCTGCTAAAAGTTTTTTCTTTAGTTCTTGTGAACCAGAACCTTGCGTTCGCGACATCTTTTCTAGATTTGCAAATACTTTTTCGATTGTCAAATCATTTGTAAATAGCGAGCCTTGTTGTTTTTTTGCAACCATGTCTTCTGCAACTTCTCCAAGATCACCTTTTTTTGCGAATAATGTGTCAACTTCGCGTCGAGTGAAACCAGTTGCTTTTGCAATTCCTTCTGCGATTAGTTTTTCACCAAAACCAATTTCTTTTCCTTCGAAAGTAGGTGCTATTTTTCCTTGTAATAAATAAATGATTTTCTTTGTTTCTCCTGCAGGCAAACGCTCAAATAACTCAGATAACAAATCAGTTATTTCTAAGCGAGAAGAAATATTCTCGATTTTGTCAAAATAATCTGCAACGGTCTTGAATTTCATAATATATTATTAGTTAATTAGTTTTTTAATGGTCTTTGATTATAGTTTGTTATGGTATTTAGACTTCCAAAAAAGATTCGAAATTTTGTTTTTCGTGCGAGAAAGCGATCGCGGCGGTATCAGCGAAAGAAATTAATGATTGGACGAACTTTGGCTGAACGACTAGAAGGCGAATCGGCAGGGATATATTATTGGAGCCTTGCTGGTGAACAATTCAAGGTGACAAGGACCAGACCTCAACCAGATATTAATGCAGATGGCCGGTTTCATACTAATGTTAAAATATCTCTCTTAAGTGGGAATAAGCGATTAAACCAAGAGAGTTTAATAGCAATTAATCCACAGAAAGGGATTGTTAAAATAGCTGATTTGAATGTTAAACATGAGGATGCAACTGCTCCAGCAAAAGAGTTGAGAGGTCGAAATTTGTTTAGGCTAATTCTTGAAGAAAGTAAATTAATTGGACATGAATTTTTTGGAAATCAATCATTTAAGATACAGATATATCCTATCCAAAAAAGGTTATCAAAATTATATGCCTCGACCGGTTTTTACAAAGTTGAACGATCAATAGATTTGCCAGAAGAACCATCGGAAAAAATTGCAAATGCATTAATGGAAATGCAAGTGCATGGAACGTAACTATCCATACCCGAATCACATATTAGACAAAAATGATCCCGACTAACATATATTATTAAGTTCTAATTAACACGAGGAATATATGGATTGTATTGAATTTTTGAAGAGTAAGAATGTTGATTTTCGCGTGATTGAATTGGCTGAAGAACCAAGGAGTGCAGCAGATGTTGAAAGGCTTTTTGGTTGTCCATTAAAACAAGTTCTAAAAACACTTGTTTTCACTGGAGAAAAACCTGTAATGGTTGTTTTACAAGGGGATAAGCGAGTTGATCTAGAAAAATTGAAAAGATTAACAAATCAAAGTACTTTGCGAATGGCAAATCCTAATGAAGTAAAAGAAATTACGGGTTATTCTATTGGAGGAGTTACTTTTCTTGGAGTTAATGGAATAGAAAAGATCATTGATTCAAAGGTTTTTGAAGAAGAAACAGTAAACATTGGTTCGGGCAAAGCAATAATCGGAATCGAAATGAAAACAAGTGTATTAAAAGAAATTTTCGATGGAACAATTGAAGAAATAAGCGAATAGTTTTGTTAATGTGTTAAGTGGTTATGATTTCAAATCAAGTTTTAAGTGTCCCCCCGACAGTCCTGTTCGCACGCGATAAACGAGTACGGCTTCAGGAATCTTTTTAATGTCGGCTGGATCTTTGCTTCTTAAACGTCTTTTTAGTTCTTTTTTTAGAGTGGGTAGAAGAATTGTAGCCAAGGGGCTTTTTCGAACAATTGCTTTTTCCGTTGCATTAATGCGTATTTTTGGATTATCTGCGGGGTGCATCTTTTTGGAAGCCCTTTGTCCATTCGATAATTGATTTTCGATTAATTTTGTTCTAAGTAAAACAGGAACTCTTAATTCAGTTTCTCGTCGATTAATACCCTTTACTTTTTTTGCTTCTATTTGTTCATCTAAAAGGCGAAAAAAGTCACTATTGTTTTTAAACGGTCTTGGCGGATTTTTCCAGAGTTCTATTATTATTGCATCTGCAGGATATTCCCCTGCGGGCACCGCGGTAATTTCTTTGTATCTTGCTTTTTCTTTTTTCGTGGTTGTTTGTGCTTTTTTAATTCTATCTGATTCTCTTTCTGCACGCGTTCTTATGTCTACGCCAATACTTGCTGTGTGTTTTTTAAATAGCTCTTTAGCGTCTGCAATTGCTTTGTCTTTATCTCCAAAAAAAAGTTCTGCACGACGCGCGTCACCCTTGCTTAAAGTAAACTTTTTTGAACTTTTTCTTGCAGGCATATAAGAAATAGTTTCTTGGATATATTTAATGGTTTTGTCTGGGCTATCAACGATGCCCGTTTTAGTACTGGTTTTGTCATTATCAAATCAAACAAAGTTTGATTGGTCCATTGAAACTAAAGCTTCAATTGGAGACAAAAAGTGTTGCCTCAGCCTGCCCATCATCTCCGTTAGACCAAGGCTTAGTTACATAAATGTTATTCAGATACGCACCTAAAAACTGAAGTTCCTGTGCAAACTTCACCGGGTGGACAACCTGGCCCATTCATAGTTGGAAAACAACCAGGTACTTCATCGCAAGACGCCCAATTTTCAAAAACTGAGCAATCAACTTTATCCTTGCCTGAGTCTTCAACACAACCAAAAATCAATATTGAAATTGTAATAGCTGCTAGAATTAATATTGCTTTTTTCATAGGTAGTTATTGTTCTTCTGTATATTTATAGTTTTGTTTTTTGTTAGTTTGCGCCTCAGCCTGCCCATCAGTCATCATAGATCAGCTAAAAAAGCGTCATCACTGGCAATTAGTTTTATGTGTAAATGCATTTAAAAAACTTAAAAACACACTTTTTTTAGGACACTTTTTCTCAAATTCGCCGAGAAATGCCTTTTACCCCTGAACCAGCTCATTTA
>JABIDZ010000010.1 GCA_018651445.1 Candidatus Iainarchaeum sp.
ATACACGGCCTATTAAAGCAACTATAACTAATTCAAAAGATGCTGATTTGTTAATACACGAAACCACATTTCTTGATGAACACAAAGACAAAGCTATTGAAGCACTTCATTCAACTACAACTGAGGTTGCAGATCTAGCTAAAAAAGCAAAAGTAAAAAAGTTAGTTGCAGTTCATTTCAGTGCACGCATAAATGATACAAAAGAGATTAGCAAACAAGTGAAAAAGATTTTTCCAAACATAATCGTTGCAAAAGATTTTGACGAAATAAAACTTTAGTTTAGCAAAAAGTTTAAGTTACTCTTTTTTCTCAAAATGATGTTTGTGTTTCTTTTCGTGTTTTCTTTGTTTCCACGCAATATCAAAACCGATTATCAAAAGAACAACAACTATAATCACAAGTACAGCTAATTCAATCATTCCCTTCACCTATAATCTAATTTTTCTACCAGGAGTTAATAAAACTGTTTTTGTATTAAGCACACTTTCTTTAATTCGTTTATCAAGATCTTTTACATCTTGTTTTTGTATTTCAAAAATATCGTGTTGCATTGGAATCAACGTTTTTGGTTTCATTATTTTTGCTGCTCTTACAACATCAACAACATCCATTGTGTGAGAAGAAACTGGTAAAATTATAGTGTCTGCTTTGATACTTGAAAAAGAATCTATGAGTCTTGTTGTACCCGCATGATACAAAGACTTTCCGCCTTTTTCTATAATATATCCTGTTGGACAAAAACTTTTTGGATTATGCGCAATCGCAGTTTTTATTTTAAAACCCTTCAAAAATAATTCACTATTAGGCGAAACAGAAATTTTTTGATTTCTTGACAAATCAAGATCTTGTAAAATAAAATCATGTGCTAAAACAAGTGCGTTTTCTCTTTTCGCTATTGATTCGATCGCAGCTTTGTCGCAATGCTCATCTAATTCGTTAGTAATAAGAATCATCGAAATATTTTTCAAATCTTCTTTTTTAACAGGTATTTTTTGTTGTTTTGTCGCAACGGTTTTTGTTGTGTTAAAAACGGGATCAATTAGAATCGTCTCACTACCATCTTTCAATTTGAAAAAAGAGTGGCCAAAATATTGTAATTCTGCCATACAATAATAGTAAGTCCTTTCTCCCATTTAAAGGTGCGTGATTATAACAAATAACCTCGTGAAAAAAAGTAATTATCAACGAAAAAACATTACAAAAAGCTTAATTAATAGTTTTGTAGTATAAATGATGTATGAAAAAACAATTTTTGTTAAGTATTTTTCTGATTAGTTTGTTATTCCTAACAAGCTTTGCTAGTGCACAAAACTACAGCGTTTGGTTGCACACCGTAGACATAGAAATTAATTCTATTGGAGATGCGCAAATAAGCGAAAAGTTTCATTTGTTTTTTCCAACAGACGAAGATAAATTACATTTTAGAAATCTTAGCGCAAGATTTGGTTCTGACATAAAAGATTGGCAAGCATTCAATCCAAATTTTGTTCCAACAATCGGGTCTACCAATATAATAAATGGAAAAATTGCGTATAGTGAAGACGAAGCTAATTATCTAGAACTAAGCTATGGTTTAACTGACTCAATCATGGCTAAAGGAAAAGAAAATTCCTTGGTTGCAGAATACAACATAAAAGCGAATTATTTCAATTCTTTATACGAATCAGGATTATGGGTTATTCCAGATAACACACAAATAAATATTATTTTACCACCCGGTGCCGAAGTAAAAGATTCGATCGAACCAAGTGCACTTATCAGTCGAATTGGACAACAAAATATAATTACTTGGAATGGGTACAAAAGTGCTAACCAATTAAATGTGAAATATGTGTTACTACGAAAAATTAGTCCACTCGTTGACCTAAATGATTTTACAAACTTTTTATTTCGAACAAATGAAGGACTCACAATAATCCTAATTATTTTAGTAATAATCGCAATAGTATCTTGGAAACGAAAAACGATTGCAGGTAAAATAGAATCCTTTGTTGAGAATAACACAATCATCGAAGAAGAATAGCTTTTTGATAAATCAACCGAATAATTTTGATTGTTTTGGTTGTGTTCGCGCAAGTATTAATTGTTTTTCAATTTCGTTTGATTGCACAATTAGATTTTTTACTTTTTTAGTGTCCTTTTTTGTTTCAAGCAAAAATGCCAAATCTTTTTCATCAAACTCAAAATAATTTGTTAATTGCGGTGCAATTTCTTTGTTCTTCATTATTAACGACAAGAATGGTAAGTCTTGCATCCCATCCCTAATCGAAGTATGTGTTTTTGAACCAATCTTTTTCGCAGTTGCTTTTCTTTGTTGTCTTTTTGTTGTTGATGCTGAAAGAGAAGATAACAAAGTTGGGAACTGAAAAGGCTTCCAACCCGAATAATCTTTTTCTCTCGATAATCCCACCCCAACCGTTGATAAGAAAAAAACATATTTTAAAAAACCATAATGTTGTCTTCGATAAATTCTTCCTTGGAAAATATCACTTCTACTTAAAATATCAAATGCTTTTGGTGCATCTCTTTCATCAAATTGTCTAGGAATATTTTCTTCTACCCAACGCAAAAGTAAGTCCGAAGATACTTCTGAATTGTTAACCATTTGTTGTATTCCACGCATATCGTGCCCTTTGAATATCTTTGCCATAACTGAAAATATTTTTTCTTTTTTCATTCTAGGAAATAGTTCTGTCACAGTTTCCATTGTAATCGTTGGTGATAAACTTTGTGTGTCAAGCAAAGCACTTCGATAATCTCCTCCCGAGTTCTTTGCTAGTTCTTTTACTGCATCAGGATCAAAAACAATACTCTCTTTTTCACAAATACTTCGTAAGCTTTTTGCGATTGAAAGATAATTTATTTTCTTAAATTCTAACATTTTAGTTAGAGATCTTAGTGGAACTAACTTTTTGTCACCATAAATATTATTAGCTGTTAAAATAATCGGGTTATTCGTTGTTTTTATTATTGACATTATCGCGCCTGCACCTCCACGATCTCGCGATTGCAAAGAATCAATTTCATCAATTAGAATTAATCTTTTTGTTCCAAACAAAGACGAATTTCCCGTGGCTGCCCCTGCTATCTTTTCTATATTGTCTTTGTTTCGTAGATCGCCAGAATTCATTTCAAATATTTGCCAATTCATTTCTTTTGCAACTAGATGTGCTAGGGCAGTTTTTCCAAGTCCAGGTGCACCGTGTAATAGAATTGGTTTTTCCTTTTGTCCTTTAACCCAAGCCTCAGCCCATTTTCTAACTTCTTCAACGATTTCTACGTTACCAATAAACTCGTCAAAACTCTTTGGAAAATACTTGTCAGTAAACAACTCAGCCATACTAATGAATTATTACAAAACAATTAAAACCCTAAACTAAACAAACCCATTTAAACCTTCCAAAGTAAAAATTTATTATGCAAATTGGAATTGTAGGAAAACCTAGTTCGGGAAAAAGCACTTTTTTTGGTGCAAGTACAATGGTAGACGTAGCTATGGCATCATATCCGTTTACTACTATCGAACCAAATAAAGGCGTTGGTTTTGTTCGAGTAGAAGACGCAGGAAAGTTCTTTGGAGTTACGAGTAATCCAAAACATGGTTTTTTAGTGCAAACACCTAGCGGACCAATTAGATATGTTGCGATTGAGTTAATTGATGTTGCTG
>JABIDZ010000036.1 GCA_018651445.1 Candidatus Iainarchaeum sp.
ATTTGGTAGTCTTTCTCCAAGGAAAATATGGAATACTGTTCCGCCAGTGTATTGTGTTTGCAAAGGATCTTGTTTATCAAGAGCCTTAAATAAATCTTGTGTGTAACCAACTGGCAATTGAGTTGAATTTGTGTAATATGGGGTTGCACCTTGTTTTACACTTGCGTCGTTAGCAACTTTTATATCTGGATATTTTTTCTTGTCAATATTTGCTAATCGTCTAGACGTTCCTTCTCCAGGAGTTGCTTCTAAATTAAATAAATCTCCGGTTTCTTCTTGGTACACTGTTAGTTTGTCTCGCATAAAATTCATTATTTTTTTAGCAAATTCTGTTCCTTCATCATCAACAATATTTTTACTCATAAAATTTACTAGCGCTTCGTTCATTCCGATTAAACCAATTGTTGAGAAATGGTTTTTCCAAAATTGTCCTGTTTGTTCTTTCATTCCCCTCAAATAATATTTTGAATACGGATATAATCCATTATCAGTTAAATCTTCAAGCATTTTTCTTTTAATGCACAAAGATTGTTTTGCAAGATCCATTACTCTGCCAAGTTTTTCAAAAAACTCTTCTTCGGTTTGCGCTAAATAACCTATTCGAGGCATATTAACGGTTACTACTCCGATCGACCCAGTCATTGGCGCACTACCAAATAGACCACCGCCACGTTTTCTTAACACTCTATTATCTAAACGTAGTCTGCAGCACATGCTTCGTGCATCATCTGACTCCATATCACTATTAACAAAATTTGCGAAGTATGGGATACCATATTTAGCAGTCATTTCCCATATTGCATCGTATTTTCCTTCACTCCAATCAAAATCCTTTGTAATATTGTATGTTGGAATAGGAAAAGTAAAAATTCTTCCGTCTTGGTCTCCTGCAGTCATTACTTCTGCTAGAGCCTCGTTAAACATTTCCATTTCTGGTTGGAATTCTTTGTACGTTGCTTCCATTGCTTTTCCACCAATTATTACAGGAACATTTTTCATATTTTTTGGAACAACTAAATCAAGAGTTATATTTGTGAATGGTGTTTGAAAACCAACTCTTGTTGGAACATTGTTATTGAAAATAAAGGATTGAAGAGATTGTTTTACATCATCTCTTGATAAATTATCATAACGAATAAATGGAGCTAATAGCGTATCAAAATTTGCGAATGCTTGTGCACCCGCTGCTTCTCCTTGCAGGGTATAAAAGAAATTTACTATTTGTCCTAATGCTGCACGAAAATGTTTTGCAGGTTTACACGAAATTTTTCCACGTACTCCGCGAAACCCTTCCATTAACAATTGTTTTAGATCCCAACCAACACAATACACACTTAACTCAGAAAGATCGTGGATATGTAAGTCTCCGCCTTTATGCGCATTTCCTATTTCATCAGGATAAACTTTCATTAACCAATAATTTGATACTAAGTTTGAAGAAATATGGTTTCTTAATCCTTGTAAAGAATACGCCATGTTTGAATTTTCTTTTACTCTCCAATCTTCTTGTACGACATAAGAATCAACTACGTCAAAATCTGAGAGCATTTCTTTTTTTGCTCTCATTAATTCGTGTTGATGTCTATAAAGAATATACGATTTAGCTACTTTGTCGTGACCCGCTTTAATTAATACTTCTTCGACAATGTCTTGTACTTGTTCTACTGTTGGAACATCGTCTTCACGAAAACGTGCATTCATTCGCTCAGCTACAACCGCAGCTATTCGAGAACTCTTTTCTCTATTCTTTCCGCCTACGCCTTGTACTGCTTTCCAAATAGCTTTTTCTATTTTGTTTTTATCAAAAGTAACTTTTGATCCATCTCGTTTTGTTACAAATTTAGGCATAGGCTTCACTTTTTCTTCTCGACGAACAAAGAAAAGCTCTGGGAGTTTATAAAGCTTACTTGCAAGATTATGTTGAAACAAAATCCGAACCACTAAATGAAGTAAATGGTTGTAAAAACAAAAAAAATCTTCGGAAAAACGAATAGCAACTTCGGAAAACTAAGAATAAAAATTAGAAAAGTTTGGAATTATATTGTGTTGTTTTGAAAAAGAATTTTGCAAACAAAAACCATTAAAATTTCTTCGAATCATGTTTTTGTATGGAACCAAGTATTGCGGTAAAAGGATTTGTTGTTAATGATGGAAAACTACTTTTAATTAAACGAAGAAGTAACGATGTTCATTGTGCAGAAAAATGGGAGATTCCAGGTGGACGACTTGACAAAGGAGAAGATCCTTATCTTGGCGCAAAAAGAGAAATACTCGAAGAGACTGGACTTAATGCAACTGTGTTAGTTCCGATGAGTGTTAATTATTATGTTCGTGAAGATGGACAAACTATCACTGCAATTGTTTTTGCTTGTAGAACAAACGAAGATGCAGTTACGCTTAGTGAAGAACACACTGAATTTAGATGGCTACCAATTACAGACGCAAAAGACTTGATTTTTGAACCAATGAAAAAAGAAATTGATCGATACGAAGAACTCGGTTTAAAAGACAAAATAAAAACGCTTACCGAACCAAACTATTTATTATAACTCCAAAATTAAAGCCGCCGGCACCGAGGTAGAAAGAGATTTATAAACTACCCAACCATATTTTGTATATCAAAAAGAGCAAGGGGTTTTATTACGCCAAATAAAGCACTCAAAGTTCTAAAGAGGTGGTATAATGGCGAAGAAAATAAAAACAATAGAAGATTTACCCGGAGTAGGTGAAGGCGCTGCAAAAAAACTATTTGAAGCAGGTTACAAAACACTTGAACAAATGGCTGTTGCCAGTCCAATGGAATTAAAAGAAATTGCCGGACTTGGAGACGGTACTGCAGACAAAGCAATTAAAGCTGCTCGAGATGCTCTTGAAATGGGTTTTGAGAGTGCAGATATTTTGGCTGAAAAAAGAAAACTTGTTGGGAGAATCACAACTGGTTCACAAGAACTTGATACTTTGATTGGCGGGGGGATAGAAACACAAAGCCTTACAGAAGTTTATGGAAAAATGGCTTCAGGAAAAAGTCAATGGTGTTTTCAAACATGTGTTACGGTACAATTACCCAAAGAACAGGGTGGACTTGAAGGGGCTTGTTTGTATATTGATAGTGAAAATTCTTTTAGACCCGAAAGAGTAATACAAGTTGCTAAACGATTTGGCTTGGATGTTGACACCGTATTAAAAAATGTTTTTGTTGCACGCGCATACAACGCCGACCACCAAATGTTACTTGCTGAAAAAGCTGCCGAAATGATAAAAGAAAAAAATGTTAAACTAGTAATTGTCGATTCTTTGATGGCACAATTTCGTGCAGAGTATGTTGGACGCGGAACACTCGCTGCAAGACAACAAAAATTGAATTCACATTTAAGGACATTGCAAAAACTAGCCGAGATGTATAATATTACGGTTCTTGTTACAAACCAAGTAATGAGTAGACCCGATATTTTGTTTGGAGATCCTACTGCACCTGTTGGAGGAAATATTGTTGGGCACGCAACAAAAACTCGATTGTACTTGCGAAAAAGCAAAGCAGAAAAGAGAGTTGCAAAACTTGTAGATAGTCCTTCACTTCCAGATGGAGAAGCGTTGTATCGAATAACTGAAAACGGGATTGAGGATAGTTAATTATTTTGAGAGATATCCTCGCTCAAAATTCTTTTTAAACTTATCAAATTCCCTTTCTTTTATTGCAATTCTTATTTGTTTCATTAGTTTTGCAATAAAATGAATGTTGTGATGCGAAAGCAAAATGTGGGCATTTTGCTCGTACGTTTTGAATAAATGATGCAGGTAAGCTTTCGAATGTTCTTTGCACACAAAACAAGCACATTCTTTATCGAGCGGATCAAAAGAATCTTTGTGAATCGATTTATTGATTTGTATTGTCCCACCATGTGTAAAGATTTTTCCATGACGGGCCATTCGTGTAGGATACGCAGAGTCAAAACAATCTGCTCCGTTTGCAACTGCGTTAAGTAATTCTATTGGCGAACCAATTCCCATTACATACGTACAATTGTTTTTTGGCAAAACGGTTTTTACTTCTCGGATTATTCTATACATATCTTCTTGTGCTTCTCCAATACCAAAACCACCCAACGCAACCGAATCAAAACCAAGTTTATTTAGCGCAAGCGCACAGTTCTTTCTTATGTCTGCGTGGTTACCTCCTTGAGCTATACCAAACAATAATTGTCCTTTATTCGTTTTGTTTTCATTTGTGTCATGAGTTTTTTTACATCTCTCTGCCCACTCAATAGTTCTAATTGCAGAGTCAAGATAATTTGCGCGGCTTTTTCCAAAAATTGGTTGGTGATCAAGAACCATTGCGACATCACTACCAAGAGAATTTTGGATTTTTGTAGAAACTTCTGGAGAAATTAATTCTCGACTCTTGTCAAACGGATTTGTTAGCGTAACTCCTTTTTCAGTAATCTTTGGATTAAAATGATCTAGGATTAATTGAAATCCCCCCGAATCAGTGAAAAGAGATTTATCCCAAGACATGAACTTGTGTAATCCTCCCGCTTTTTCTATTAACGACAAACCGGGTTTTAAATAATTAATAAAAGCATTTGAAATTAAACAATCAATATCCATTTTTCTTAGTTGTCCATGCGCAATATTTTTCACTGAACCCTTTGTTGCTACAGGCATAAAGAATGGAGTTTCTATTTTTCCGTGAGCCGTTTTTAATAAACCGGTTCTAGCAAGAAGATTCTCGTGTGTAATTTCAAAACAAGACATAGAAAAACTAGCAAAAAAAGCTCTTTTAAAAGGTTTGTGAGAAGAATTTTGTTGGACTAGACCGGGCCGTTAGTGGTGGCTTGTTACCAGAAATCCGCTTTATGCTGGGGTCGAAGCTAAGAAAGA
>JABIDZ010000029.1 GCA_018651445.1 Candidatus Iainarchaeum sp.
AAAGAACTCGAAAATGAAGAAAGCGATTGCAATCGAATTAAATCCTGCCGCACATAAATACGCGGTTAAAAATGTTGAATTAAACAAATGTGAAGACAAAGTTGAATTGATTAAAGGTGATGTGAAAAAACAATACAAAAAATTTAGAAAGAAATTTGATCGAATTGCAATGCCTCTTCCTCACACGGGTTATCAATTCCTAAAAGAAGCTTTTTATTGTGTAAAAGCAAAAGGGACTATTCATTTCTATGAAATAGTTGAAAAAGAAGACTTTGCTCTACCTGAAAAACAAATTCGTGAAGCAGCGAAAGAACAAAAAAGAAAGATTCGAATAATGCGAAAGAAAAGAGTTAGGAGATTTTCTCCAAGCAAAGAACAAGTTGTGTTTGATATAAAAGTTTTGAACTAATTATTAAAACACACAAAAACTAGGACACTTTTTGTCAAGAATTTTAAATTGAATGGTTCTTTTTAGTTAGGTGAGATAAAATGGTATTAAATTTAATTTTTTTAGGTCCTCCTGGTGCAGGGAAGGGTAGCGTAGCGCAAGCAGCAGCAGATAAACACGGGTTAATACAAGTTTCAACTGGTGATTTGGTTCGTGGGGAAGTTAAATCTGGTTCAGACTTAGGAAAAGAAATGAGTGAGATTATTAATGCTGGTAATTTGATTGGCGATGAACAAATAAATCAAATGCTTGAAGCAAAACTAAAATCATTAACACAAGAAGAAAGTTTTAAGGGTTTTATTTTAGATGGTTTTCCAAGAACAACTCCGCAAGCAACAGAACTAGAAAATATTTTGTCTCGAATAGACCAAAAACTAAACGGGGTTATTTACATTACTTCTGATGAAGAAGCAATTGTAACAAGAATTTCTGCAAGGAGAACTTGTAAAGTTTGTAACAAAATATATAATTTAGTAACTAACCCGCCGCCAAATGGAAAATGTGAGTGTGGTGGAGAAGTTTACCAGCGAGACGATGAAAAAGAAAGTGTTGTTCGTGATCGATACCAAGTTTATTTAGAAAAAACAGCTCCGCTAATAGATTTTTATAAAGCAAAAGGATTACTAAAAGAATACGATGGTAATGTTCCATTGCAAGAATCTATTAATCGAGGAATGGAATTAGTTGAAGAGTTATTGTAACTCTTTAATGGATAATCCATATACTTATAAGTATGTATATATACATATTAATAAGTGGTTTAATGGTTTTAAAAAATAATACGCGAACGGTTTTACATTATCCTCGTTTAGACACTGTGATGATGGTTGAAAAAGCTATTCAGGATGCAGATGATTATTTAACTAAAAGTGCTTTATGGAGAGTATTGCCAAAACAAGTTAATTATCAAACATTATCATATATCATAGATTATTTAGATGAAATAGGTAAAATATTTATTGGTGATGACAGAAAAATTGTTTGGGTTTGGGATCCTGAGGGAATAAAAAAAATTAAGGCTCAAAAAGGTCTGCGAGTCTATTGATTTCGACAATCATCGAAGATTAATAACCGTTTTTAAATAAGAAATTTTGTCTTTACTTTGTGTAGTATATGTTAAAGAAAAAATTAGAAGTGACATTTATTGATTTGAAACTACAATCTGTGTTTGATAAACTAGCTCTAGGAAATTATAACGAAAAAAAGTTGAATAAATCTATTTTAGATGCAATAAATGAATTAAAACTCGATCCCAAAAGATTTATAAAAATTCAAAAAAAGAAGTGGCCAAAAGAATATATCCAGAAATTTAAAATTACAAATTTGTGGAAATATGATTTACCTCACGGTTTTCGATTAATATACACCATAAAAGAGAATGAAGTTGAGATAATTTCTATTATCTTAGGATGGTTTAGTCATAAAAAATATGAAAGAAAATTTGGTTATTAAATTTCAAAACTTTCGCCGTTTGAAAGTATTTTACAACCAAGGTCTATTTTCTCAAATTCTCGTTTAACTCGATCCATGTCTGCTGGATAATTAGGACTATCGTAATGATATGGCACGATAACAGTTGCACCAGTTTCTTTTGCAAAAGCTGCAGCTTCAAAAGGACCCATCACAAGCCCGTGGTTACAAACGGGAACAAACAAAACATCACATTTCACGTCTGAATCAAAACAAATGCTGTCTCCAACAAGATAAACTTTTTTTTCTTCTAACTCAAAAACATATCCTGCTCCTTCAAACACTTCTTTTCCGGCGTGTTTCAAACCAGGTAAATAACCGTGAATTGCTTTTGTTACTCTAACTTTGATTTCGCCAAGATTAATTTCGTCTCCTTCTTTAACAATTTCAAAAGTAGTATTAGGATAAGCTTTAGCAGTTTCGCTTGTAGCAAAAAATCGTGTATTTTCTTTTGCTATTGTTTTAATGAATTCTTCATCAAAATGATCGCTATGCTTATGTGTAATAAAAACAAAATCGGGCGGGTTCCAATTAGATTTTTCTGCTTCTAGCGAATATTTTCCACCATCAACTAAAATATTTTTTCCATTTGTTTCGATTTGCACGCAAGCGTGAGTAAATTTAGTAATGTTCATAGAAAAGAATTGGAAAGAAACAATTAAATAATTATTTAATCGCTTCCCAAATGATTTTGTCTCGAGGATTAATTGTGATTCCGCCCGGGCCAATGTCGAGTGGGTGAGGATCTTTGTCGTGAGTAGTTCCTCTCATTTTTCGAACGAACATGCTTCGATTTGGTGGAGTAAGATACATTGCGATTATTCCGTCTGCAACAAATTCTTCTACTCCATAAGCAGAGAACACATTTTTAGTTGGTTGTGTTTCACTAGTTAACAAAGTAGTACAACCAATATCCTTCAACTTATCACTAAATTTAAACAAAGTTGTTCTAAGAACACTTGGATCAAGGTACGCTCCAAAAACAGTTGTAGAATCAACTACTAGTCGCTTAGCATTAATTTCTTTTACTTCGCGTTCAATTTCAGCTAATTGTTCTTCAATCTTTTCTTCTGCTTTTGTCCGATCATTTAAATTAACTAGATTTAATCGATAAATAGTCATCATATTATTGTCTTGTAAAGATTTAATGTCCCATTGGAAACTCTCCATATTCCATGCAATGTCGCGTACATTTCCTTCTAGAGTAACAAACAAACCAGCTTCTCCAAATTGAGTTGCTCCGTTATACAAATACTGTGTAGTTAGAATGGTTTTTCCTGTTCCTGCTCCACCAGCTACTAAAACATTACTTCCCTTTGGTATTCCGCCACCAATTAATTCATCAAGCCCTGGAATCCCTGTTTTTGTTCTCTCCACTTTATCACCTTTACTTTGAGAAAATAATGATTTATCTCATATTTAAGCGTTTTCCCATTGTTTTGAGGAGTTTCGAAATAATTAAAAACTTCTTAGTAGCTAAGTTAGTTATGCCTAACTTAACTATCGAAGCACAACCAGTTAATGGGGAAGAAGCTTTTGAGAGAGATTACTCTCAAATGGATTTAGTTGATTTAATAGACCAACCTGCTTGGAAAACTATTCTAGTAGACTTAGTTAAAAGTGCAAAAATGGATCCGTGGGATATTGATGTTTCAGAGTTAACAGGAAAGTACTTAGAAAAAATTAATCAATTAGAACACAATAGTTTAAGGGTTCCTGCAAACGCAATTCTTGCTTGTGCGATTTTAGTTAAAACAAAGAGTAAGTATTTGAAATTAAGTTCTGTTGAAGAAGAGGAAGAAGAAAAACAAGAATTAACTGAAGATCAAAGAGAATTGTTCCTTGAAGAATTACCTGATTTAATTGCTAATAGGTCTTTACGCGAAGGAAGAATTTCTCTTGACGAATTAGTTGATTCGATTGAAGGGATTATACAACAAACAGATTCAAAAAAAGGGGTTACAAGAAACATTCCACGAATGGAACTTGATTTTGACACTACTTCAATAGAAGAAAGATTAGAAGAAGTTTTTGATTTAATAAAAAACAAAGCTGATTCCCAAGGAATAGTTCTTTTTGATGATCTTGTTACAAACAAAGAAAACGATTCGATAATAGACACGTTCTTACCCGTGTTATTCTTAATGAATTCTGGAAAGATTCTAGCTTACCAAGAAGAGTTTTTTGGTAGTATTTTTGTAAAGCTCTTAACTGATTCGCTAAAGGCTAACTAGAAATAATTATATATTACAAAAACTAATTCTTTGTATGGTAAAAGCAAAAAAGTCTCAAAAGATCAAAGCGAGTTCGAGCAAGTACTCAAAGAAAAGTGCAGAAGAACCAATTGATGATTACGAAGAAGATTACAAAGAAGAAATCGAAGAAGATTTTAGCGAAAGCGAAGAAGATTACGCAGAAGAGCCACTTGATGAAACGCTAGTTCCAACGCCACAAGGGCACATACGTAGTAATGGATTATTCAATAACGTGTGGTGGAAAAAAGGTTTGCTAAAAGGAATTATTTTATGGTTAGCAGTAGTAGTTATTTTTTATTTATTTGATGTATTTGGTTTAGTACAAGTAATTGATTGGAAAAGATGGGCTTTTTTCTTAGTTTTCCTAATCATTATCGGAATGGCTTATGAAAAGTTTATGGCTGGAAGAATCCAGATTTAACTCTTATTGAGTCAAACCCTTGTCTTTCAAAGCACTCTCTAATTTTGGTTTATCAAAACCGATTACAACTGTTCCTTGGATATCTATTACGGGAACACCCATTTGTCCTGATTTATCCATCATTTCTTTTGCTTTGTCTTTGTCTGTTCCAACGTTAACATCGTCATAAGAAACTCCTTTGTCTTTTAGCCAATCTTTTACCATTGTACAGAAAGGGCATGTTGTTGTAGAATAAACTGTTACTGTCATTGTATCACCTGAAATATATTAATTGTTTTAATTAAAAAAGCTTGTGGAATCGCGAATAATTTAAGAAAAAGTTCTTTTCTGGAAACAGAGGGGGTGTACTATAAACAATTGTTGGGTACCCTGATCGGGTCAAATGACACCCCTTGAATCTTTTCACATAGTTTGACCATGCATCTGCAATTAGTAATTCATTTTTGCTTAATAACAATTAGGGGTTTGGAAAACGAACCAATTAGACTAATTAACTCCTTTTACCTATCCGAAAAGCTTTTTTTAATTAGTTCTTTTTTCCAACCATTACAAAAAAAGCATTTTGTTTTTTAAGTAACCATTTTAATTCATCAATTATAGGTGTAGCAAATTTTGGTTTTGATGCAACGAATTCAATGTTCTCTTCGTTAAACCATTTTAGCACTTCGTTAACACAGTGATAACTTTCATGTACTTGTCCATACTTGTCGGCTAACCATGATTTGCTAGGATGCCTGCCAAATAGTTTTTTACCCAAAGCAATTCTTTTCTCAATATTTTTCCCTGCAAACAAAAACAAAACAATTCGTCTTAAGCGATGTCGAAAACGAGAATACTTGTTATACAATCCAATTATAACAAAACCATTTTTCTTACAATGTTTTGTAGCAATAGCAAATCCCTTTCGTGCGTCAATTGTATGATGTAGCGCACCAAGAGAAATAACTATATCAAACTTTTTGGTCGAATTAAATTCTAAAATATTCTTTTCTTCAAATTGTACATTTGTTTTAACCTTTTTTTGTAATTCTTTTGCTTTTGTTATCGAGCTATGCGAAAAGTCTATTGCATTTACTCTTGCGCCACATAATGCAAGTGAATTTGCTAGCTCTCCGGTTCCACAACCAAGTTCTAAAATACTTTTTTTATTCCAAAATTCATTTCCGTGACCGATTATTTTAGCAACCCAAGTAGAATAATTAAGTAACTCTTTTTTTGAGCTTCTTGGACGCGAAGGGTACGGATATTTTTCGTATAATTCTTTCACAAGTAATTCATTTTCTTTTTTACTCATACAAATATTTTTTGCAAGAAAGATTAAAAGAAGCTCGCCCCATGCTTTGATTATGCAAAGAATAATTGCACTGCTTGATATAGACTATTTTTATGCTCAATGTGAATTACTTCGTAATCCTTCTCTCAAAGGAAAACCGGTTGTAGTAATAATGCCAACAATAAGAGAAAATACAGGGGCTGTAGCGACTTGTAATTACGAGGCTCGTGCATTAAAGATTCGCTCAGGAATGTCGTTGTCGCTAGCAAAGAAATTATCAAATGTAAATACTATTTTTATTAAAGCCGATAAAGAGTATTACAAAGAAATGTCTTCAAAGGTTTTTGGATTAATAGATTTTTATTGTTCAAAAGTAGAACAAGTTTCAATTGATGAAGCGTACTTAGATTTAACTAATCCCCAAGGGTTTGAAAAAGCGGTAGAAGCGTGTGAAAAAATAAAAGAGCGTA
>JABIDZ010000050.1 GCA_018651445.1 Candidatus Iainarchaeum sp.
ATTTAGCAGCTTTTTCTTTTACTTTGTTTAGTAGTAGCATTAGTTCATCGTGTGCAGGTGTCGTTAATTGTTCGTCTTCGTTTGCTTTACTTTCAAACTTGTTTTTTCCGTTTAAATCTTTCTGAGCCATTTAATCACTAACTATTTTATATCAGAAGTTATATTAATTAATATATAAAAAGAGGCACTATCAATAGACGATGTCTATTAACAGAGCGTATTAGAATTAATACCCCCGCCGGGATTTGAACCCGAGTCGCTAGCTCCGCAAGCTAGTATCTTATCCAACCTAGACCACGGGAGTTTGTTCTTGATATTTGCAATCCTTTTTTGATTTTTTGGACTACTGCTACCGATTTCATCAGTCCACTTTTTAAATTGTGGAAACCCATTTATATGAATTTGGAATGATTTCTCAAATAAACATGGATTGTAGCCTAACAAATTTAGTATTTCATTAACTTTTTTAAGTAAGTGGATTGATTTGAGTGTAAGGGAAATGACGGGGTATTGTTTAGTTTCACTGTAATAATAGCATCCATCAGTATCGATTAATCCTCTTAGGAATGCACAATAAATTTCTTTGTCTTTGCTTTCAATTATACAGTTTGGAACTTCAACTTTGTAAGTTTTTGTTCCAATTATTATTCCAAGAACTTTATTCTTGAATTCTCGAATTCCTTTTGAGCTTATTTCAAACCCGCAGGCTTGACTTCTTTTAAGTAAGGGTGGGTTTATGTTGTATAATTTTTTGTATAGTGGTAACACAAAGTTAGTGTAATAGTCTTCTTCTAGTAATCCACCTCTAACTGAAAAATAGTATTTCTTTTTTGATAAAGTTCCGTCGCCCAAATGTATTCCTATTTCCTCTGCCAGTTCGGGGGTCAATTTATTTGGTAAGATGATATTTCTTTTAATATCATTTTTACTAACGTTTATTTGTGACAAATCAAAAGCTATTTCGCGTGGTTTGAAATATTCGATGTGTCTTTTTTCATTTTCAACAAGTTGTGCAACACTTTTCATTAATTTTGTTTTTCTTAAAAATAAGTATCTTTCTTTTTCGGGTAAATTTCTTTTAATTTCATTTATTTTACATGCTCCGTTACGGCCACCCTTTTGACGCCATTTCTTTGTTATTTCTTTAGGATATTTTGAATATATTATTTTGATGCTCTTCTGTCCGCCTTTAATACAACCCCAGTTTCCATTCTTTTTTATAGTATTGATTAGATAAAATTCTTTTCGTGCGTCTGGTAAATAAGCTAGCATCTTTTGGAATAATTTTTGTGGGGTAAGTACTAAACCCAATTGATATTTCTGAAAGGATTTTCTGGGTCGCCCAAGTTTTATGGCTAATTCTTTCCAAGTTCTTAAACCTGAAACTTGTTTAACTTCTTTAAAAAAATGAATTCGTGTGTTGTCATCTTTAAACTCAATTCGATTATCCATATGAAAGTTGGTTGTTGATTGATTATAAACGCTTTTAGACGTCAGTGCCGGTGTTGCCAAATCAGAGATTTGGCGACATTCCGCAAAAGTTTTGCTTTTGCTTGATGGTTTCATTCGAAACCACCTTTGCAACAATTTTCGTAAATCCATTGTTCTCGACCATCCAACAACTCTGGATAATTTTTTGCCATGTCTAACACAGCTTTAATCTCACTCCAACTAGGTGGAGAAGTATTCATTGAAAAAACCATTTATATCGCCTCCTTAAAAAATTTTTTCTTAAAGCTCTTGAACGGCTTTGCAGGTATTAAATACTTTAGCGCTAGCGACCAAGAAGGGAAAGTTTTAAGCCGAGAAAGCCACCAAGGCGTAAGAAAAAATTCAGGAGGCGATTATAGGTTGATTAAATGATCATCTAGCATAGATTCGGGTTCAATTCCCGGCGGAGACATTGTAGAAAACTTTTTTAATAACAAAAAACATTATTAGATTGATTATTATGCCGCGTCCAGGAAGAAGAGGTCCGCCTAAAAAGAAAGCGCGTGTGAGTTTAAGTGGATTAGATGTAGATTCAATGTCGCGAAGCGATGCGCATAATATACTAAATGATAGAATGTTGTTATTACAGACTGCACGTTTACATGGATTAAAACCTATTGACGTAGTGCATAGTATTGGCAACAAGTATCCTGAGGTTAGTGTAGGCAGAAGCGTTATAAGCTATCTATTTAAGAAATAATTTTACTCGCCTAAAACAATTGTTTTGTCTTCTAAAATAAGTAGGCTTTTTTCTACTTGGGTAACGATATGTCTTTGTGTTTCTTTTAAACCAGGATAAGTTTTGAATACATCTGTTTTCATTAGTTCGCGCAAACCCAAGTTAAATTGAAAATCATCAAGATCACTTTTTGTTTTTAACCATCGCTCAGCAAATGGTAGCCCTTTGTATGTTTTAGCAATTGCTAATAATTTTCGTCCGTGTATATTTCGAACGTTCTTTCCTTCGTTCAAACTAAAAATATCTACTTGTGCTGACTCGCTAATAAAACCGTCTCCAGTCGATGCAAATGGTTCTATTGCAATTGCACCTTCTTCTAGTTCGTAAGATGAATTATTATCATGATTTGGTAGCGAAGGCCAAGCGTGTATATCATATTGTTCAAGTCCGTGTCCACCAAGATTGTAAACTGGATTAAATCCTTTTTCTTTGAGCGTATCTTCAATTGCTTTTCCGATTAAGTCAATTTTGTTTCCAAATTTTGCAACACTAATACTATTTTCAAGTGCAAGTTCATTTGCTTCGATTTGTTTTGCATGTTTATTATCTAAGTTAACCGTAATAGCTCCGTCGCAAATGTACCCGTCTTTGTGTACGCCAATATCAATTTTGAGAACATCACTTACTCTAAGCGAACGATCATCGGTCTTGTCCCAATTAGGTGTGTAATGTGCAGCTTCTTCGTTTAAACTCAAATTAATTGGGAATGCTAAACCACAACTCTCG
>JABIDZ010000094.1 GCA_018651445.1 Candidatus Iainarchaeum sp.
AACTTTTCCTTGTTTGAAATCAATATTATGAACTTCTCGATTAATAGGCAATTCAATCATAAAATGTACAATTGGTCGCTTTGTAACATTATGCACTCTTTCTTGTGCAACAATAACTGGTTCAAAACCCTTTTCTCTTAATAAAACAACTGTTGCCATTGTCAAATCAATACAAGTATTCACATAATTAGTTCTTTTTGTTTTCAAAACTTCTCCAGGCGTCCTTTCACCGGCTCTAGCGCCATGTTCTTTAGCACCCATCTTAGTTAATTGAATATTTTCTTTTATCCAATCAAGAACTTTCAAAACCTCATTCATTTGTTTAGTAGGCATAATATATTTTCTTTTTCAAAGTTAATAAAACAAGTGTCCTAGAAAACGTGAGTTTTTCAAGCTCTCCGCTTCACCTTACCTGGAGCAACAGCGACGTTCCACCAGCGTAGCCAATTTAGCGCAGGTTTGCCCAGAGGCAAAAGTGCCGGCACGCTACCCCCAATAATTTAATCCTTTCCAATCAAATAACTTGTGAGTGAACTAAGCTAACGCTTTCCTGCACGTTTTCGTTTTGTAACCGGTTTTTGTGTAATTTTTCGATACGTTCGATTGAGCATTGCAGCTTCTTTTTTTGCATCGATCCCACGTTGAAATCGCTTTTTTCTTCTTACAAATGCTTCAGTTATAACTCCTTTTTTAGTGTATTCTCTAGCTGCTTCCGCAAAATACATGGTTCTTTGATCCAAAGACAACATTGCTTTTCTATTAGGATGTTGTAATAATTTTCTTCTTTTCACACTTGTTTTTTGTTCACCATAATAAGCTTCTTGTATTAGTTTTAGATTTTTTCGCAGATTATCAGTTAAATCTTCAACACAATCGCCGTAATATTCTCCGTATGCATTAATTTGAACATGATGTGCAGGCATATACCCTCTAGTATGTAATTGTCGCGCAAGATAATTTGTTTTCATTTCGCCAGGGTTTAGGTTTTGAGACACATACAAAAGCTTATTTCCAAGAACTCCTTTAGCTTCGTGCAAAAAGTCTTGATAAGTTTTACTCATTGCTCCAAGCTTTCCCTTTGTTAGTCCCTCCGAAAAAAATTCACTTTCCCTATTATCTTCAAGTTCTCTTGGACCAACAATAATAAATATAGTGTACGGATCCGCTTTTGCTTTCTTTATTCTTTCATTCCACGCTTTGATAAATCCAAGTGTTTTGTATTCTTCAGCAGCCTGTTTTTCAGAAAAATTTTTTACATGTCCTGCTCGACCAAATCTTTTAGCATGTTCTAAAACAAAAAAAGGGTGAACTAAAAGTTCGACTCTATCATATGCCGTAAATTCCTGAATTGTTTCTTTCTTTGCCATATAATAAAGATACTATTTGAAACAATTTAATTGTTTCTAGAGAGGGCAGAGTTTTATAAAAACTACTAACAATTGCTGAGATGCTTTACAAGAAGATTTATAAGGTAAAAAGTAATTATTTCATAATGTTTAACTACCCGCATTGGATAATTGTTTCTGCATTGATTTTGTTTTTTTCTGTTTCGGTTTTTGCGTTTGCTGATGGAAATGGATCCTCAAGCAACCCTTACCAAATTGAAAACTGTACCGACTTAAATGCAATAAGTGCTAGTCCTGGATCAAGTTATGTTTTAGACAGTAATATAGATTGTAATGGATTTGATTTTGTACCCATTGGCCTTACTTGGGACACAGGCACTAAGTTTACTGGTTCTTTTGATGGAAACTATAAAACTATTTCGAATCTAACTATTAACTCTAATTCATATGAATATGTTGGTTTATTTGGATATGTGGACAGTCCAGCATTAATAACAAACATTGATTTAAATGGGGGAACATTTACAAGCAACAATAATGATTCTTACAGTGCTATTGGTTCAATAGTTGGGAGATTAAGTGATGGTATTGTAGCAGGAGTAAATTCAAATACCACTATTAATGGCGGAAGCAATGTAAAAACAGTTGGAGGGTTAATAGGTTATTTAGTTAATAATAATGCCCAAATTATACAATGCTCTTATTCTGGAAATGTTACATCAACCTATGCTACCGCAACAAGTAATGCTGGGATTGGAGGACTAGTTGGAAAAGCACATACTGGAAATATACAAAATAGTTATGTAACTTCAACAGCCAACATAGTTGGAATTACTCAAGTTGGAGGAATCATTGGAAACGCAAATAATTCTTGTGGCGGTTGTGAGTTTCCTTACATAAAAAAATCATATTCAGATGGGAATGTGTTTGCAAGTGGAGCTTATGCTGGTGGATTAATTGGATATGTTGGAGGAAATGGAACAATTATTGAAAATTCATTTGCAACAGGCCCAGTAACAGGAGCGTCTTCAACAGGGGGCTTATATGGAACAATTGCAACAGCTCCTACTGATACAAATAATTATTATGATCCAACAACAACAACACAATCATATTATACTGCAACCACAGCTGGAAATCAAGGGACAAGAGCAGATTGGTTTGGAACAAGTTCAGCTGAACCATTACCCAATTGGGATTTTAATAATTTTTGGCAGACCGTTGTCGGGGCACTACCAACAAAAAGACTTGTTTCAACAGATGCTCCCAACGCCCCTTCAAATTTAGCTACCGAAGAGTATACTGCAGGATCGATTGATTTTAATTTTGAAATCCCTACAACAGGCAATCTTTCTTTTGACATTACGTACGAGTTATGGGTAAAAAACAGTGCTGATGAATGGGATGCAGGCGGCAGTTCTTCTTGGAGTGGTTCAACAAATAGCGGGAATACTACTTCCGATCAAGATGATGAAGCTTTTGATTATAACACTACTTATAATTTAAGATTGAGAAGTTCCAATGATTTTGGAGAAAGTGATTGGATAACTTTAGATTTAAATTCAGGCGATACCCCAACAATGAATTTGTCTGAAACAATACTTGATCAAAATGATTTTAACGGAGCAGGAGACGCACAAGGATGGAGCGGAGACGATACTCATTGGGAACACACATTACCATTTCCGTTTACATTTTACGAACGAACATATGAAACAATTTATGTTGGATCAAATGGTTTTATTGCTTTTAAAGAAGCTGAGTATATAGATTATTATTTTTATGACACAACAATCGATAGTGAATTTTTTTATTCACCATTAATAATTGCTATGGGAGTCGATTTAGAGACTAATGAAATTTATATTACTGAAGATGCCAACAGAGTAATTATTAGATGGGACGCAATAGAGCTTGAAAATACAGACAATAATGTAAATTTTGAAATAGTTCTTAATGATAACAACACATTCCAAATTAATTATGGTTCTTTTGATGAAGAATTAAGTTATGGCGCAGTAGTTGGAGTACAAGAAGGAAGTGGCATTTATACTGCCTCAGCATATGAGGGTCAAACTGTTTTTGACAATGTTAATGCTGCCTTTTGGGACCTTCTAGATAGCGATAATGATGGAAACTTCGATTCAGTAGATCCATTGTTTCATACTGAAACACAAGTGACTACAACCGGCTTAACAAATGATTTAAACATTTTAGTTGGAGGGGAAGACACAAACCAATTATTTAGTGGAACAAAGGAAATGGTATTCTATGATGGTTCAACAAAGTTCATGGATTTCAACCACGATTTCGATACAAATAATTTCGATTTAAACCTAGTACAGATTGAAATCTCAAGTAATGGAATAGTGATTGACTTAAATGCTCAACTCCAAAGTGATCAAAACAAAACATTATACTTAACCAATAACAATTTTGCTAGTTTATGTGTAGAAAATGCGCCCATAACCAGCATTACTGACATAAGTTCAACATGTGATGGGACAAATGAATATAACTTCACGACTTGTCTAACTAGTGGAAGTTATTCAACTGCTGGAATAAGTTGCACTCTTGTTGGAAGTACAATTACTGTAAGCAACTTAATGTACTCAGGAATTTTGGGAACAGTTACAGCAACAGTAAACAATACCTCGAACCCAACCACATATGGCGGCATCCCCTGCAAATCAAAATGGGAATGCACAGAATGGAGCACATGCGATCAAAACAACAACCAAACAAGAACTTGTGAAGACGCAAGCAATTGTATCACACACACGAATAAACCAACACTAATACAAGATTGTGTTTTAGATGAAAATACAAATGACCCGCCAAATCCAGATACAAATAATTCTAAACCCGCAAACCAAGTTGATAATGTTGACCAAAATCAATTTACTTCAAACAACCAAAATAACCCAACAGAAGAATTAGAAAAACCACAAGATTTAAGCTTAATATTTGGAATGATCCTTATAATCCTAATTGTTGTTGTTTTTATTTATAATAAAAAGAAGTAATTTAAATTCTTCTAACAAAAAACAGTCTTTTTCTTACTTGCATAATATATTTTATTTTTCAAACTTAATAAAACAAATGCCCTAGAATAAGTGTGTTTCTAACAACTCCCGCTTTGCTCTTGCCCAGAGCAACAGCGACGTTCCACCTGCCCGCCCCGTGCCGGCACGCTACCCCCAATAACCTTAAATTCCTTTTAATTCAAATTATTACATGAAGAAAGTAACTATTGTTCTAACTATTCCCCAACCACTAAACTCAAAACTTATTAAAGAAATAAAAGAATTACATAAAAAATATGGCGAGTATTGTGAGAGTAAATATCCAAATGATGGCGAATACAGAGACGTTCCTCACATTACTTTGTTTGAAATGGGTCCTTGTTATAAAAACATAAAACAAATTAAGTCAAAACTAGAAAGAATCGCAAAAAACCACAAACCCCTAAAAATCAATTCAAAACAATTAACTTTGTTTAATGGCCGCGGATTAAAACACTTAGTAGTCGAAGTAAAAAACACTAAACAAATACAAGCGCTTCACAACGAAATAGTAAAAGAACTCTCTCCTCTAGCAAAAAAGAAGAGTGAGTACATTTTAGATAAATACGAACCACATTTATCAAAAATAATTAATATGCCAATAACAATAGCAAAACAAACGCTTAACGACGCAAAAATAAAAGAATTTGAATTCACTGCAAACGAAATTGGCGTAAAAGTAAGACAAGAAAACACTTATTGTATAATTGAAAAAAAGATTCGATTAGATTGAGTAAAGAGATTAACTAACTACAAATCCGTTTGTGAGAATATCCTCTTCTCCTTAATTCGATGTATACCGGAATAACTAATCGAGCTAATTGTGCAGAAGCTTTATCGGTAATTTTGTTCTGCCATGTTTCCAGAAGCCCATCTTTTTTTGAAACCCACCCACGCTTTTTCATAATTACATTCGGATGTAAATTAACAACACGATTTTCAGAAATTCCTAATTTATGTATTATCACATCAATCTCAATAATCAATTTTTTCATTTCCGGACGCCTTATCTTATGCCTCCCTTCTGCTCCAGGAAGAGACCTAAGAAAATTATTAAAATAATACAATTCCCAGTTTTCTCCAAAATTAGAATACTCATCTTTAGCAACTGCCAATTCAGCTTTTACTTTTGCTTCCATTTTAGCATAAGACATTCTAACTCTTGGAAGCTCTGTTTTCAATAATCTTTTTCTTTTTATTATTGCTCTTCCCTGCTTAACCACTAACATTCTTTTTCTTGCTTGCATAATAAAGTTAAGTTTCGAAACAATTTAATCCTTTCCAATAAGTGTCCTAGAATATGTGTGTTTGTATGTAATTTAAATCCTAACTAACCTTGAGTCCACTTATCAAGATCCACTATCGCTAACTTAAGTAGCGAAATTGTAAAGAAAATAAGGCTTATCCAAGCAAGTATCAAAAAAGGATTTGGTATTTTGATTAGCATAAATAAATTGCCAAAAAAGTTTGTAAGAAATAAAAGAATTATTGATAAGATAAGCCCGCCAAATAACCCAAATTCATAAGTTTTCCTTTTTAAGTTAATCAACGACTTTGGCTTGTTAGGATTACATTTAGTTAAAAATTGTCCAAATGGTTCTTTTTTATAAAAAAGACTGTAAATAGATTTATTTTTCATTATGCTCCAAAAAATTAAGTGTAAATTTGAAGCAAATATAATGAGTACCAAAAGAATTATTGTAAATAAAAGAGAGTTATAACTTGCAGACCCGAATAAATTGTTTGTAACATCGTTTGAGGGCAAAGAAAAAATCCCTACAAGCACTATTGAAAAAGCATACGCAGGATAAACCAACATAGTATCTTTAACAAATCTTGCTAATACTAAAGCAATAAATTTTGATTTTGATGAAACTACTTTAACTAGCTTAAAACACGTTCCAAGTAATATAAAAATTACGGTTCCAATAATTATGATATTTATAGAAAATAATCCCAAAATAAAGAACGTGATTGAAAGAATGATCCAAATTACACAATTCTGGAGGATTTTTTCAAAAATCCTATTATTCATTTCCATAATAAAACTAACTATCTAACACAATAAAACTCTTTCTAAATCTCAACTTCCCTTTTCCAAGAATCCAATACAAACACTTCGGCTGTCCCGCCACAATACGCGAAGTACTAGTTCTTTAGAGTTCTTCAGCAATCTTTTTAAACAACAAAACAATTAATCTAATATGAAAAAAATAGTTCTTACACTCTCATTAGTTTTAGTAATAACCTTGCTATTTGGTTGTACTGAACAAAGTTCACAAATTTTTGAACCAAAATTAACGCCTTGTTCAAATTCACAATACTCGACTGCTTCAAGTCCAACTCGTTACTTAGGTGGCACCCAAAATTTAATTTCTTGGGATAGTTCAGAAACAAGTCAAAAATTCTTTGATAATGTTAAAGAAAAAGGAAACCAAGCACTAGTTGAAATTAGCGATTTAACTTGCTTAGAATATATCCAAGTGCATGGAGATAACATATCTGATTTAAGCCCACTAAGCAAATTAACAAATCTTAAAATGTTAAGTCTTGACTCAGAACAACTCACAGATTTGAGCCCACTCGAAAATTTACAAAAACTTGGCCATCTAAACCTGATTAACACGCCAGTTACAAATCCCGCCGCCCTAACCAAACTTACCAGTTTGAAAAGACTCCGTATAATCGGATGCGCAAACTGCTATAAGTCCACACCAATATTATTTGATTGCGAAAAGCTAAAATCAGACCTTCCAAATGTTAATGTTACTTGTGAAGACTCTCTTGATTAAGTGCCGGCACGCTACCCCCAATAACCTTAAATTCCCTTTAATTCTAATTCTTTACATGCAGAAAGTAACTATTGTTCTAACTATTCCCGAACCACTAAACTCAAAACTTATTAATGAAATAAAAGAATTGCATAAAAAATATGGCGAGTATTGTGAGAGTAAATATCCAAATGATGGCGAATACAGAGACGTTCCTCACATTACTTTGTTTGAAATGGGCCCGTGTTATAAAAACATAAAACAAATTAAGTCAAAACTAGAAAGACTCGCAAAAAACCACAAACCCCTAAAAATCGATTCAAAACAATTAACTTTGTTTAATGGACGCGGATTAAAACACTTAGTAGTCGAAGTAAAAAACACTAAACAAATACAAGCGCTTCACAACGAAATAGTAAAAGAACTCTCACCCCTAGCAAAAAAGAAGGGAGAATACATTCTAGATAAATACGAACCACATTCTTCAAAAATAATTAATATGCCATTAAAAATAGCAAAACAAACGCTTAACGACGCAAAAATAAAAGAATTTGAATTCACTGCAAACGAAATCGGGATAAAAGTAAGACAAGAAAACCACTATTGTATAATTGAAAAACGAATCAAACTAGCATGAGTAAAGGGATTTAAAGAAAGGTTTTTCTACTTTGGAGAAATAATCTTATTATGAAACCAACCAATGAATTAATTGAGAGAACCAGACAACAATTCGCTGTTGAGAAACCCGCAGCAAGACAATTAGTTCAAAGATTTAAAGAAGCTGAATTAGCTAGAGTAGAAAGGCTAGTAAAAAGTGGACTTCCTTTACCCCTAGCATTACATTTAACACATTCACAAAGAAGACTGTCTTTTACTCCATTACAACAAAGGTTTTTTTCAAAGCTTCGCGCCCAAAGCCCAGTAACTCTAAAAAAAGCGGTAGTCACTTTAAAACCCGCAAAATTAATCTTACTTGAAAATAGAAAACATTTAGCTTCAATTGCATCTATTAGATTTTTTGCTAACCCAACAAAAGAAACGCGTGCGTCAATGCCTGAGTTAGGCACACACATCAAAGGTGATTTAGGGCAAGCTTCGTTTGGAGAAGAGGCTCGCGATGGATCGATTGGAGAAATTGATGCAGGCATAATAAAAATTGGGCGAACTCCTACATTAATTGTTACAAACGCACAAGCAAGAGCTCGATTATATGGATTAAGCGCTGGTAAAAGAGCTAGGTTTCGTGATTGGTATGAAAAATGTTTAGATGAGATTATGGCCCAAACAGGAATCAAACAAATAATCATCCCAACAAATGAAATGTTAAATGAATCCTTGCAAGCTAATTTAACCGGACATAGAAAACTAGGCGATAAAGTTCTTGATCCATTTTATAGTGGATTTGCAAGAAAAAGAAATTACTCACCAATACAATTATCCCTATCAACAAAAACAGGACAAATAAACGGAAACTTTTGGATAAAAAGAGAATGAATTTAAAGAAAGGTTTTTCTACTCAGGGGTATTACGTTTATTATGGATTTTTCAAAAGACCGAACTGAAGACCTTGCAGGACTAGTTGCAAAGAGACAGGTTGATTTAATGGTTATGGGAATGGATATCATAGCAAATGGCGGAATTCTCACAGATAGAGAAGAAGGCTTTAGAGATAGAATCTCAAGTCTAATTGGAGCTGCAGAAGAACTCACAAGGAGAAAACACCCCGTAGAATTTGACCTTACAAAACAACACCCGCTAGTCAAAGAAATGATAATTACTGCAATCAAAAAAAGCACCCTATTAAACACATTACCAAAACCAAGAAGACAGTTACCCAAGCCTAGACTAAGACATGGAAGACACTAAAAAACTAATTTAATCCTTTCCAATACCTTTTTCTACTTCTATAGAATAATTATAATATGTCTTCAAAAAGAATACGCCGATTAAGTTCAAAAGCTCCTAAAGGCGGAATGGCATTTCATGGCACGTCCTACGGCAATGC
>JABIDZ010000049.1 GCA_018651445.1 Candidatus Iainarchaeum sp.
AGAAATAAATACATGAGAGATTCGCATAAGTGAAATCTTTGATTGCATTAATTGTCTTTGTGTTCCTTCTGGACAATCAAATAACAAATTGCTACCGCTAAACGAGACAACTGCGCTAAAAAAGTTTCGTCCCTTTTGAGGGATACTACCACTAGTACCAAGGAAAGTTGTCGTGATTGATTCCATAATAACCAAATTATAAAACAAGTATTTAAATGATTGCAATTTGGTGGTCTTGAACTTATTGAATTCTTTCCATAGTGATTATTTCGGCTTTTTTGAGTAAATTATATGTCGCTCGAACGGCACCAGGTGAAAAGCGTCGATTTGACATTCCATTTTTTTGTGCATATGGGATTTTTAATCCGACAAGTTCGGGGTGTTTTTGTAATGCACAAACAATATCTTCGCGCGATTTTTCAGAGTGGTCTCCAATAAAATCGATTATATGTTGTGCAATAGTTTTTTCTTCTGCACTAATTTCTAATTTATCTACTAACTTGTGCGCATTGCGTTTTGTGGAATAACTTACCTTTGCACCACTACCTTGTGCAATCGTTTTGTGTATTTTCCGTTGGCTCGTTCCTCTGCCATCTCCAAGTCCTCTAAAAAATCTTGTGCTTGAAGCCATTGCAGACTGTGAATTTCCTTTTCTCATAAATATATGGTTCCTTGGGAATATTTATTCTTTTCCTAATAACGCCACATAGCACATACTAGATTTCTTTTAACTTATTCTTAAATTGGCTAAGCCGCGTATACTCTTTGTCTTGAATTACTTGTTTGAATTCAAGTAATAACTTTTCAAATATCTGTGTATTGCTTTGCATGAAAGCGGTTCCTATTTGAACGGCGTCTGCACCGCAAAGTAGATATTCAAAGACGTCTTTTCCAGTAAAGATTCCGCCGACGCCAACAATATTAATGTCGTCGCGTAAGAGTTCACGGAATTTTCGAACATTGGCTAAACCAAATGGTTTTATTATTCCTCCAACTCCGCCAAAACCTTTTTTTGGTTTTATAACGGTACACTCATTTTCAAAATCAACATACAAACCATTTCCGACACTGTTAATGCAAGTGACAAAACTAACTTTTGAATTATTAATTATTTTTGCCATTGTATTAAAATGTGCAAAATCAAAATACGGGGGTAACTTTAATCCTAAAGGTTTCTTGCAAACTTTTCCAATTTCCGCAATCATTTTTTTGCTATAATCAAAATCATATCCTACTTGTGGTTTTCCAATTATATTTGGACAAGAAATATTTAATTCAATTAAATCAATTTCGCTAACTTTAGAAAATTCGCTAATAATCGTTTGATTTTCTTCAATACTCATTCCAGAAACGCTTGCAATAATTGGTTTGCAATAACTTTTTAGTTGTGGAAAGATTTCCAAGTATTTTTTATATCCAAGATTAGGCAAACCATAGGAGCCTATTGCTCCGCCACAAAAATCAAAGTGTCGCGGAGAAGGATTTCCGTCTCGTGGTTTGATTGTACAAGACTTTGCCATGATTCCAGCACTCCTTGAAACACCAATCTCTTCTAGTTCTTCTCTTGTGATGCACTTTGGTCCGGATGCATTAAAAATAGGGTGCTCAAAATCTTTTCCAGCGATACTTGTTTTGAGATTCAACTTAATCATCAAAAAATGTATTAGTATAATAAAAACTTTTTGGGGGTGGCAAAAGCTTAAATCCAATGAAACACTTGATTAGAAGGGTTTTTCACTAGCTTTTCCTAACCTTTCCAATTCATTTTTAATCTTTTACAATGGGAAAGTAACTATGGTAAGAAAGAGAACTGTTTCTAAGAAAAAGGGTGTAAAAAGCATTTTTTCGTTTAAAGATACTTCACAGATAGATGTTCCAAAAAATCTTATAGGGCAAGTAATTGGACAAGATGAAAGTGTTAGATTAATGCGAAAAGCAGCTGCACAAAAAAGAAACGTTTTGCTTATTGGTGTTCCTGGAACAGGAAAATCTTTGTTAGCACAAGCAATGAGTGAAATCTTACCTGTACAAAAATTACTTGATATTCTAATTTATCCGAATGGAGAAGATCCTAACAATCCAAAAGTAAGACTTACTAAAGCAGGGGACGGAAAAAAGATTTTAACTGCTGCGAGACTTGAAGCAAAAAAATCAGAGGACTCAATGAGAATGATTTCTTTTATTCTTCCAATCGGTTGGATGTTACTCGCGGGAGTGTTTTGGCAAATGGGTTGGTATAGTGACATTATATTTGCAGCTCTTCTTTTGATCGGAGCAGTGTTATTAATTGGTTTATCTATTGGAGGACAAATGCGTCACAAAGAAAGCAATGCTACTCCAAAATTACTTGTAAACAATCTTGGAAAAAAGATTGCTCCTTTTTTTGAAGGAACCGGTGCAAGAGCAGGAGCTCTTCTTGGAGATGTGCGACACGATCCATTACAAAGTGGAGGACTTGGAACACCTGCGCATTTAAGAGTAGAACCAGGGATGATTCACAAAGCTAGTGGCGGGGTATTATTTGTTGATGAGATTGCAACGCTTACTCGAAAATCGCAACAAGAATTGTTAACTGCAATGCAAGAAAAAAAATATTCTATTACTGGTCAAAGTGAAAACTCAAGCGGGGCAATGACTCGAACAGATCCGGTTCCATGTGATTTTGTTTTAGTTGCAGCAGGAAATTACAAAGATTTAGAACAAGTTCACCCGGCTCTTCGGTCAAGAATCCGAGGTTATGGTTACGAAGTTTATATGAATGTAGATATGGATGACAACGAAGATAACAGACATAAGATTGCACAATTTGTTGCACAAGAAGTAAAAAAAGATTTTAAAATTCCTCATTTTGATAAAGAAGCTGTTGAAGAAATTATTTTTGAAGCAAGAAAACGCGCTGGACGAAAAGGAAAACTAACTTTGAAGTTACGTGACCTTGGCGGACTTGTTCGTGCTGCTGGAGACGTTGCAAAAGAAAAAGGTAATTCGCTAGTTAATGCACAAGATGTTCTTGAAGCAAAGATGTCTGCAAGAACCCTTGAAGCACAAATGGTTG
>JABIDZ010000018.1 GCA_018651445.1 Candidatus Iainarchaeum sp.
GGTGCATGCGTAAATATTTGCCCTGTTGGCGCAATGACTATTAAAAAGTGATTTTATGGAAATGAAAGAAAGTTATGAAGCAATTATTGTTGGTGCGGGCCCTGCAGGATTAGCTGCGGCAATCGAACTAGCAAAAGAAGGTAAAGATATTTTAGTACTTGATAGAAAACAAGAAATTGGTTGCCCAAAAAGATGTGCTGAAGGACTTGGATTAGGATGGTTTAACCGACTTAACATAAAACCAAAAAAAGAGTGGGCAGTACAACCAATTCACGGAGCTGCTTTGTACTCACCAGACGGTAAGAGCGTACAAATGAAACGACAAGAAAATATGGGTTATGTACTTGAAAGAAAAATGTTTGAGAAAGACTTGGCAATGCAAGCCGTAAAACTAGGTGCAAAGATTTTACTTAAACACCAAGTTGTTTCTGCTAAACGAGCTAACGGGATTGTTGAATTAACTGTTGAAGCAAACGACGAAACCAAAACTGTTACAACACCGATGATAATTGCATGTGATGGTGTTGATTCACTTGTTAGTAAAATGCTTGGACTTAATACTAAACTTGAATTACGCGAAACTGATTCAGGTTATCAATATGAGATGACTGGAATTAGTGGTTATGACGAGAATCTATTACACTTGTACTTTGGGGTAGATGTTGCTCCTCGCGGGTATATATGGATTTTTCCTAAACGTGATGGAACAGCAAATGTTGGAATCGGGATTGGAGCTTATGAAAAAGAAACTGCTAAATTTTATTTGGATAGATGGATTGCAGAACAAGATGGTTTGAAAAACGGGAGCATTATTGAAGTTAATGCTGGAGCAATTCCGGTTGGAGGATTCTTAGATAAGATGCAAGCAGATAATTTGATTGTTGCTGGCGATGCAGGACACATGGTTGATCCTATCCACGGAGGCGGAATTGGAATTAGTCTTGAAGGTGGAAGATTGGCTGCGAAACACGCATTATATGCGATCAAAGCTAATGAGTATTGTGACTCAGTTAAAGGTTATACTAAGGATTGGTTTGATACACGAGGAAACGAATTAATGAAACGATTAAAAGGAAGACATTTACTTGAACAATTAAAAGACGGAGATTTTAATTACTTGGCAGGAAGCATTACCATGGATGAAGCGCTCAAAATCGGTAACGGTAATTTAACAAAAGCTGAGAAAACTCTTTTGTTCACTAAAAAACTTATTACTCGCCCTGGCCTTGTAAAGATATTCTTAAAATTCATGAAAGACGAAACCCGCAAAGAAGGCGGAGTAAAAGAGTAACTATTTTTAGTTTTCCCAAGTCATAACCGTTTTTTTATTTACTTATTATTTTAATACCAAATAAACTTTATCAATTCCAGGACCTTTGATATTTTTTCTTGTGTAATAGATTTTAAACCCTGCAGACTTATAAATTTTTAATGCTACTTTTTTAGTATTGTATGTGACAAGTTTTATTGTTTTTATTCGCTTTTTGTGTAGCCTAGAAATAGCTTTTTTTGTTAATTCTTTTCCAATTCCTTTGCTTCGAAATTTAGGCTCAACAATAAGCCAATGAAAATAAGAGCTCCTAACTTTATAATAATAAGACCAAAATATTACAATCCCTACAAATTTACCATTTGTCTCGGCAACAATCACTTCTGCCGTGTCATTCTTTTTTATTGCCGATTTTACCGTATCGCCTCTTGACGAAAGGGGTGGGACAAATTCATTATCAATTATTGTAAAAAAGTGACTTATTTTTTTCCAAGAAGATTGCTTTTCTCTTTCTGAAAGAAGTCTATATTTCATGACTATTTTATATAATAAAAAATTAATAAACATATTTTTAAACAAAAAAAGACTTGTATTATTTATGCCGGACAAACAATTTAACAAAATCGCAAAAGATTTCTCTGTCGATATTTCTTTTGGGAAACAGTATGGTGTAATACCTACAATACTTTCTATGGTTCCAAATGTAAAAGGATCAATCCTTGATGCAGGTTGTGGAAGAGGAGAAATTACTCGTGAAATTGCAAAAAATAGTTCTGAATCTATCATAGGCGTAGATATTTCAAAAGAGATGATTAAGATTGCAAAAGAAGCGGAGAAAACAGATCCGCTAGGAATTTCTTATTATTGCAAAGATATCTTGAAGTTTAAACCAACAACAAAAGTTGATTATATTATTTCGGTTTTTTTACTGAACTATGCAGAAAATGAAAGGGATTTGCGTAAGATGTTTACGGTTTTCTCTGAATCACTAACAAACGACGGGAAGTGTTTTATAATAACAATTAATCCAAACCTAAAACCATCCAAAACTCTTCTTGGAAATCGAAGACACATAAACGTTCTTGGAAAAAAAGTTTTTGAAAATGGAGATAAGATAAAAACCGAAATTAAGAAAGACAAAAAAGCAATCTCGTTTATTCACTACTATTATTCTAAAGATGTTTACGAAGACGCTGCTGAAAAAGCCGGGTTTAAAAAAATAAAGTGGGTACAACCAATCGTTTCTAGCGAAGCGATAAAAAAGTTTGGTAAAAAGTTTTGTGAAGAATATTTAGAAACAACTTCCACCATAGGTTTTGTTTGTTCAAAATAGGCTTAAAAACAATCGTTTTTAAACAAAAAACAACATTAGTTAGATATGGATTTTGCTATAAGTAACTTGGCTTTGAAGCATTTAGTTGAAGAAATGCAGTTCTTCGTAAACGGTTTTGTGAATAAAGTACAGACTAGCGAAGACGGATTATTGAAAATGAAGATTCATACTAAAGCGGGCGATAAGACAATTATTATTACAAAAAATGCTTTTTTTCTTTCACAGAAAAGTGTTCCTGCAAAACAAAACCCGGGTGGTTTCTCAGCATTTTTGAAAAAGTTTTTGTTTAACCAAAGAATCATTTCAATTACACAAAAAGGACTTGACAGAATTGTTTTACTTGAGTTTCCAGACGTTATTTTAGTACTCGAATTATTTGCGAAAGGAAATATTATTTTGATTGATCGTGAGAACAAGATTCTCAAAGCGATGCGAAAAGAGAAGTGGAAAGATAGAACACTTGCTATTGGCGAAATATATGTGTTTCCTAGTTCGAAAGGGATTAATCCACTTGACGCAAAAGAAAAAGACTTTTTGAAAGACTTAAAATCGAATAAAAAGACTTTTTTTGGAGGCGTTGTAGAACTATTGAATGTTTCTCCAGGACTCGTTGAATTTGTATTTGACAAGAATAAATTAGATAAACAAATGATTGCTAGCAAGGTTAACGCAAAAGACGCAAAAACCGTACTAAAAGAACTACAGAAGATTTATTCTAAGAAAAGCAAAGACGCATTTGTTTCAAATAAAGTTATTTACTCTGTTGATATTGGAAAAGAGAAGGAACAAGTGTTTGCTAGCGTTGGAGATGCAGTATACCAACTTGAAGAAAGCAAAGAAGAGAAAGTAATTAAACCAAAAAAGAAGAAAACAAAGGAAATTGATTGGGATGCAGAAACAAAGAAATGTGAACAACAAGAGATTGAGTTCAAAGAACAAGGTGAATATGTTTACTTGAAGTACAATCAAATAAAAGAAATTCTCGACGCGGTTAAAAAAGGAGAATCTAAGGGACTTTGCGAAAAAGAAATAATAAAAAAGATTAACTCTGTTCAGCCTGTGATCAAAGAGTTAAACTTCAAGGATAAAAAGATTAAAATTAATATTTAATCTTTTCCGGAAACTTCTTCGATTAATTCTCTTTCATCAACAATGAATACGTCGCTAACTGCGGTAACTGCTGAATAAGGGATTTCGATTATTTTTCCTAGTTTGCTTGACTTTGAAAGAACTTTAGAATTTCTGTCAATCTCTACAACCAAACTTTCGATGTCGCCACCAAGCTCTGAAACAACCATGTCAGAAAGCTTACCAACTTCATCTCCTCTATTTGTAATAACTCTTTTCGAAGCTAATTGTCTTGCAATTGTGTATTTATACATTCATAACACCTTTCGATAATAATAGAAAGGCTAACTACTTTATAAATATTTCTCCAAAATTAATTCTGAAAACGGTACGTTATGTATATGAGGTGGTTTTTACTAAATTACCTGAAGAATACGCAAAGCTAGAAAAACTGGAAATACAAAATACATTGCTCCGCAAGCGTGCTAGAGATGAAGAAGAACCCCAATTAGACATAATTATTGTATTGCACAATAGTAAAGATACTACTCCGATACCAATACGTGAGAGCATTGTGAGAAAGATTTTTTAATGAGGAAGAACATTCTAGTGTTATGAGTTTAGCAGATCCGGATGAAGAATACGAAGACCTTGTCCCTAAACGACGCGGAAAGGGACGATTAAGCGGTGCACGGAGTAAAGCAAAATTGTTTTTAGTAATCCTTGTAATCGGAATCATTATCGGAATTGCGTTTGGACATTATTATGTTGAACCATTAATCGGTTCGATCACAGAGAATACGTGCAGTAGTTGTCTTGAAACAAGAGATTTACTATCACAAGAAAACAATTGTTTATACCAAGTTGTTCCAGACGCACAAAGTGCATTACAAAATTGTACAACCTAAACAAATTAATCTACTTAGACATTTGACGAAAACAAGTTAACTCTTTTAAAGCAACAGAAGAAAAAAAGTTGTTATGAGAAAACAATTTATTATTTCATTGTTATTATTTCTGTTAGTACTTTCTTTTGGTTGTTATGAAATGACACGCGCACAAAAAAATGCGTGTTATTCTCTAACGAGTCGAAGTTACGATTATATCCCAAGTTGTGCAACCGAAGAAAGTTGCTTTAGTAAAGTTAATTCTATGTTTAAAACAAATTTAGGATATGAACAAGAAAGTAATTTATATGAATTAAAAAATCATTTTGCACGCAGCTGGTTCTTTTACAATAAAGCAATTAAAGAATTAAAAGCCACATCTCGATTATGCCAACAAGGAAATGCGGGCGCATTACCTGGCGCAATAAACCAAACAAGACATTATTTAGACACGTCTTTTACAGAACTTGATTTAGGAATAAAAAAGAGTTTTGATATCGTTTCGGCTGAAGAACAATATTTATCAAAAGAAAAAATTGATTTATTAAAAGAAGAAAAACTATTTTATTCCCTCACTGAATTAAGACAAGTCTTAACTGAACTTGAAAA
>JABIDZ010000082.1 GCA_018651445.1 Candidatus Iainarchaeum sp.
ATTCCGCCATGAACCAAAAAAACTTGTGTTGTACTCATAAAATCACTTTTTCGCTTTGAATTTCTTAAATTGCAACGGAGAACCAAATGCGATTGAGTTAGCAGGAACATCTCGATAAATAGTTGTGTTAGCAGGAATAATTGCGTTATCGCCAATAGTTATTCCGGGTAAAAGAAATGCACGCGCTCCGATTAAAACATTTTTACCAATTTTTATTTTTCCATAGCGAAACTCGTGTACATTGAATTCGTGGCAAGCAATAAATGCTTCTTGTCCAATAACAACGTTGTCGCCAATAGAAAGCAATTCGGGAAAAAATATTTCCATTCGAATATCAGGCATGATTTGAACATTCTTTCCAATCGTTACACCCATTTTTTTATACAAAAAAAGTTTTGCTCCGCCAGGTAAGCGCGAAGCTAGCCAAGCACAAAACCAATTTCGAATAACACGCCAACCAGACTTTTTCTTTCGCCAAGCGTCAGCACTCTTTCCACCCTTAGTCTTAATAATAGTTAATTCTCTCATAGCAAAGTAATTACTTTGGAGTATAAAAAATTAATTATTTAGCATAATTTTGAAATTAATTAATTTTTTTAAATACACATTAGTATACAATAGATTTAAATATCAGGATTTTTATATTATACTATGGTTGGTAAGGCGGCTGTTGTTAAAGGACTTAAAAGCAATGCGTATAGAACGGCAGATGGCAAGTTTAATAATGAATTATTTGCAAGCCACCTTGCACAGATAAATAGTGATTTGTCAGGGACTAAGCTTGAAAATGTTGATTTTTCAGGAGCTAGATTAGGTAAAGTGAATCTTGAAGGGGCCAATTTAAAATCGGCTAATTTTGAGAATGCAAAATTGAATGGTGCTAATTTGAAGCAGACTCAATTGGAATCTGCGAGGTTTAGTGGTGCTAAACTGACTGAAGTAAGTCTAGTTAGAGCAGACTCGCGATGGAGCGATTTTAAAGGTGTGGTTTTTAATAATGTGCATGCGGAGCATGCTACTTTTGGTGTCTGTATGCTTGAAGGAGCAAGATTTGAAGGAGTGAATCTTCGTGGCGTCAACTTTTTTAATTCAAATTTGAGAAATGCAAGATTCGTAGAAGAGCAATCTAATCGTCCGCATTTTCGAACACAATTATATGGCACATTATTTGATGGTGCCCGTTTGGATGGGGCAGACTTCTCTAATTCGGTAATAAGTAAAGCAACAAATTTTACCGGGGTTAGTATGGTGGGTGCTAAAATAGAGCGTTTAAACGGGATGCAACCAAATAGGCGACGGGCTTTTGAATTAGCAATATTGCCAAAAGCCAAGCGGAGAGAAAAGATGGCCGAAATTGCGCAATCTCGGACTAAAGAGTTGGAACAAAAGAGGCGGGGAAAAAAGAGATTGGTTCGATCGATTTCTACAAGAAACCCGCCGAAAAAATTAAAGAAAACCTTTCGCCGAATTGCAGAACCGCACAATCGTACAGGCTCGGATAAAACTGTGTTCATTAGTCGTCATGGGGAGAAAGAAAAAATGTATTTTGTGCCACAATTAACGTGGGAGCAGTTAGGTTATATTTTACACGATGTATCTCTTGGTAAGAATGTAGTTCGAAATAAGATCGCTGACATGAGTTCGCGTGAACGCGCTAATTATTTATCTCGACTGAAAACAGCATATGCGGTAGTGCGTGATGTTCCGGGGACTGTTGCACACGCACGACTTAGGTATAGTGGTAGCGGGGTATCTCGTGAGGATTATTTAGCTACGGTTAAATCTGGACTGCGTGAGGGCATCACTATGACAATCAAAAAGATAAAGGCGGAGCCGAAAATGCAATTTCATGTTAGTCCAGAACTTTTGCAGCGCTTTAAGTTAGGTGCGAAGGGAGACGTTAAAAAGAGGGGTCCAACTAATGGCCCACGACATAGATAATTCCTTTAAATGATATGTAAATCTATCTTGTTTTTGAGTGGAGAAAATTTATTATACTACTAATTCCTCACTATAGTATGTCACAAGAGTTTTCAAAAGAACCTGCAATTCTAGGACGTGACCTAAACGATCTAGAAAAATATGGTTCGAAGGGTACAGCGTACTTAGGGAAAGTAGTTATGTCTTCTGGAGAACGACCAGTTCTTGGAAGAAAAACTTTGGTAGATGTATCAAGGCCACACTTAATGCTTATTTGTGGTAAAAGAGGTGGAGGAAAGTCTTACACGCTAGCGGTGTTAATGGAAGAAATGGCTCGTCTTGATCCGAGTGTTCGAACAAGGATCTCAACAATTACAATTGATACGGTAGGAATTTTTTGGGGATTAAAACTAGAAGCAAAAGGAAAAGACGCGGATGAATTAAAGAAATGGGGTTTAAAACCAGAAGCAACAAATGCACGGATATATGTTCCAAAAGGTCAATTAGCATTTTATGAAGAAAAAGGTTTACCAGTAGATGGAGCATTCACGCTAAAATGTTCTGAGTTAGAAGAAACAGAATGGCTTGCATTGTTTCGATTAAATTGGATGGACCCGCAAGGAGTATTAATTTCTAGGGTAGTTCAAAAAGTACGTGAAAAGATTGGAACTTATTATGGGATAGACGATATAATTTCTGCAGTAAATTTAGATGAAGACGCAAACAAGGAAATGAAACAAGGCGTAATAAACAGATTACAAATGGTAAAAAGCTGGGGGCTAATAGAAAAAGATGGAACAAAAATAGCGTCGCTTGCGGCACCCGGCGCAATAACTGCAATAGATGTTTCTTCGTATCGGCAAACAGTTGGTGCTGAAGGAGTAAAGGACATTGTTGTTGCGTTAATCGGAAAAAAATTATTCGAACAAAGAATGCTTTATCGAAAAGAAGAAGAAATAAGATTGATTAAAGAAGGTAAGCGAACAAGCAAAATGCCAATTGTTTGGTTAATGATTGATGAAGCACATATGTTCATGCCAAAAGACGAACCAAATATTGCGTTACCAGTTCTTTTAGAATGGGTGCGAGTCGGAAGACAACCAGGTTTAGGTTTAATACTTGCTACACAGCGACCAGAAAAACTTCATCCTGATGCAATTAGTCAATGTGACTTATTTATTTCACATAGGATGACTTCGCAACCAGATATTGCGGCAGTAGGACAACTTCGTCCAACGTACATGAGTACTGATCTTGACAAACTCTATTCTGAAATGCCTAGACAAAAAGGATTTGCCCTAGTGATCGATGACAACACAGAAAAAGTTTGGATGATAAAAGTTCGTCCACGATTTAGCTGGGATACAAGTGTAACTGCAAGTGCATTCTTAATCTAAAAAGTCTTTTAATTAAAAAAAGAAAAACTAATTAGTTAATTGAGAAATCTTTCGAATATTAGAATTATCGCTCTCAATTTTTAGTTCAGTACTAGAACGCAAAATGATTTTCGCGTTATTAGTTTCAAAAATTATATTCTTGAACATTCGTTTAGCGATTAAAACACTCAAAACTTCAGAGAATAATTCTTTTTGTACGATAAACCCTTGTCCTGTTTTGTGCAAACCAAGTTCGATCGCAACTTCGCCTAGATCCATTGTTCCAATAAATTGCGGGTTTATAGAAATATGGTCTGCGTCAAGAGTAGCAATTGCGCCTTCTAAAAATAGAATCGCATCGGTTGTCTGTTCGAAAGAAAAACTCTTTTTTGTTCGTAAAGACTCAACAAAATCAGCTACTCTTTCTCGATAAAGCGTTTGCTTTGATAATTGTAATTTCAAATCATTGAAGTCTTTTTCAATGCCTGCAAAAAGATCAATGATTTCTTTGTCGCGAAACTCAGTAGAAACCTTTTCCATGGTTTTTGGGTCGGCAAGGCTCTTTTCCTTGATATTGTTCAATTCTTCAAG
>JABIDZ010000126.1 GCA_018651445.1 Candidatus Iainarchaeum sp.
CTTTGCACACCCATACGGTTACAAAACAGATGCAACTTGTTCGGTTCTTGGAGAAAAAAAGAGTTTACAATTATTAAAAAAATACAAAGTTGGTGCCGAATATTACAACGGAATGCTTGGTAGTGCAAACAACTTTGTTTTTGGAACACAATGGATAAAAAAGATATACAACTTTTTTGATTTTAGTTCTAAAAGCAAATTCGGAAAAGCCTTAGGCATACAAAACAGAAGTTTGCGAATAAAAAATCGTTTAGAAGAGATTAGCGAAGAAACTTTCAAAAGAGTAAAAGGCGGAATCGAGTTTAGTCAAAAAGCAAGTTTCATTACAGTTGGTAGTGATGCACATTATCCAAGAACAATCGGAACCGCGGTGCTAGAACTAAAACGAAAACCAAAAAACGCTAAAGACTTTTTGCAGATGCTTACCCGCAAACAAATCCTTTGGGCCGGACCCAATATTTATTCTGATTTACCTGTTGACAAGTTAAAGAAAAAAGAATTATTGGAAGGATTAAAGTATGTTACAAAGAATCGGATAAAAAAGAAGATTACAAAAGGGAAAAAGAAGTCTACGAAAACAAAAATCAAGGGCAAAGTTAAAATTATTTCAAAAATTAAAAGGAGGAATAAAAAATGAAAGTTGCAGTTGACGAACACACAACTATTTCGCGAATTCCGCGAGATACTACTGAAGTTCATTTAGTTAGACCAATAAAAAAAGAAGCTTTGACCGAACTATTAAATAACAGACAAATTGAAAGAATGACGGTTTCGCTTTCTTGTTTGAAACGACTACCTCAAAAAGCACAAGACCAAATCAAAGCAAAAGGAATCGAACTTGAACAAGAAAAGAGACGAGGGCGTGCTCTTGACATTACAATGGAACAAATGCTTGAAATCATCGAACTAAGAAAAGACTATCAAAGCATTAGATCAATTGAAAATGTTACGGGCGTACCAAAATCAACAATACATTATTTGTTGAAATACGCTGATCGCGGAAAAATCAAAAAAGGAAACACAGTTATTTATTTGAAGTGAGAAAACTAATCAAATCTTGCTTTTAATATTTTAATTGCTTCACTAAGAACTTTTTTCTCGTTTACATTTCCTTTCCAATGTGCTGCGCCAGAATGGCCACCAGCATCACCGCCAATCGCTTTTTGCAATGGGACGAATAAATGTCGCATTAAATTGAAATTTTTATTTTCTTTAAAACCAGTTTCGGCTCTAGCCGCTAAATGAGTTAAACCTTTTTTCTCGGTTCCACAAACTAAAGAGATGTCTGCTCCAAAATCAAGTAACTTAGTTGAAACTGCACCATGATAAAACGAGATTGTGCTAGTAACAACAATTGCTTTTTTTAGTTTTACAATGTTTGAACGATTCGCAGCTTTTAGAAAAGCTATTCGTTCTCCATCCGGCGCCTTGTGTTTAGCTAATTCAAAAACTTTTGTGTAATTAGCACTTGATTTAGATAGACACTTTGAAAAAGACTCAAAAAACTTTTTTGAACCAACTAAAAATCGACCAGTGTCTTCTATCATTCCAAGACAAGCATAAAAAGACATTTTTGAATCAAACTTTTTTCCAATTAAATCAAATAAGATTTCGGTTGTTGAAAATGCGCCTGCGTTAACAAACTTTTTGCTAGCATCAATACTTCGTTTTTCTATTTCATGGTGATCAAAAGCAATTACTTTTACACAATTCTTTTTTACTTTCTTTGTAAACTCTTTTCTGAGTTTTCCTAGTTGTTCATAATCATTGAAATCAAATAAACAAATAACATCGAATCCTTCAAGAGAAGGATTTACGCTAAAAGAAATCTTTTCACTGATTGCAAACGACAAGGTTTGTTCGTTTATGTGAGACGGCACGGCTAAGACTGATTTAATTTTTTTTTGTTTTAAAAAACGCGCAAGAATTGCTGCTGAACAAAATGCATCAAGATCTGCGTTCTCATGGCAAAGTAATAGAATGTTTTTGCCGCGAAACTCTACTATATCAAATGGTTTCAAATCAATACACCAATTACTCTTAGGCAATTGGTATATTTAAGATTTATTGATTAAACTTATTTTTTCTTTTTAGTTTCTTTTTTCTCTTCTTCCACTGGCTTTCCTTCAATTTGAGCTTTTAGAGAATTTAGTTTTTTCATAGTTGTTTCTTCTTGTTTTACTAAAGTTTTTAGTCTTAATTCGAAACTAGATTTTTGTTCTTCTAATTCTTTTTTCATATCCACAATACTCTTTGAAACCATTATGTTTCCAACGATTTTCATTACAGTCTTGTCTTTAGTTTCTTTTATTTCTTCAAGAGACGCGTTAATTACTTCTACTTGAATATTGTATTGTTGTTTTTGTTGCATAATACTAGAAAGC
>JABIDZ010000059.1 GCA_018651445.1 Candidatus Iainarchaeum sp.
ACAATGACAAAGTTGGTTGTATATATTGGTGCTTCAATAGTTTAAAAACCTAACGAATTCACTAGAAAGCGGGGACTTTAGCTATTTACATACTTCAAGCAATTTGTTAATAGGTACCACTAAACGCGAATTTGCTACACTAGTGTGACTTATACTTTTTTGATTACATTCTTTTGGAACCAGAGGGCTTTCTATAATAATATCATATTTATCGCCTTTTTCTTGCAAAGTAAAATTAGCAACATTCTCTCCACCACAAACTTTGTAATAACAAGTTTTTGAATCAGCAGTTATAAATTGTAATACTTTTGCTTCGCCTGCATGAAGGAGCTTTGATATCCCAGTATAACATTGTACTCTTTCAAAGTCTCCACCACCATCTTTAACCCAAACTGTGATAATTTTGCCCGCACCTGACCCCTGCAATATACCAGAAAATGACAAAGCTAATGTTTGCTTAACTGAACTACCACAATTAACCTCTGGAAAAATAATTCTTGGTTTTGGCGCGTTATCACTTAGGAATATATCCACTACAGGAACACCCGCCCAAGTAAACTTACGAACCGCCCTATCCTTGTTTTCATATACCTGCGAAATTGCAGTCGATGCGGTCGGAGCAACTTGTGATTTAAGCTTCTCAGCTGCTGCGACAGTTATATCACCACTCGAAGTAGGTGCCTTCAACAAAACCTCTTTGTTTAAAGCTCTTAAATAATAAATAACTGATTCTCCAGATGCTAATGTTGTTGTAACCGTCGGAGCAGCTTCGGTTGTTCCACCAACAACCTCTACTTCAATATCTGCAACCGTGTTCGCAGCAATTGCAAATGCTAAGCAAAAAATAACCGCAATTGCAATAATAAAAACTCTTTTTTCCATATCAATAACACTCTTTTCATATATTTAAATTATTCTGTTTCTTCTTCAGGAAATATATTTAATATTTCGACTTTTGGTTTTGAAGTTATATCAGAAAATCTGATTTCAAACATTTTATTTGCACGAGTTACCTTGTCAGTTGGCAACTGAACCTTATGCCTTTCATCCAAAGAAAATCCAATTTTTTCAAAATCGCCTGGATAAGTCAAAACAAATTTATTTTGCACTCCGTTAAATACAAAATCTACAATATTATTTTGAGATGCCTCTCTACCATACCCCTGATAAAATTTAAATCTAACTTTGTCGCCATTCTGCCACGTAGTGCCGCCGGCAAATAGTTCAACATCCATCACAGGAAATACAGTATTGGAACTATGTGCCTCTGCCAAAGCAGGCATTATATTTGAGATATCTGCAGGGCTGCCATTTTTATTTCTTTCATAGCCTTCTCCTTCAAAAGGAGTTATATAAATCCCCTCACCTATTCTTTGCACAAGAACTTTTTGATATTTATCATCTACCTCAGTAAACACTTCTAATAAACCTGTATCATCATTAAGTCCTGCATTGCTACTTCCGAAGAAATCTAGGAAATAATGCTCCCATTTTGACATTATTACAAAAAAAGCAATTTTCTGTCCATTATTATTAAGATTCATCCCAACCGATTCAGCCATTACAAATTCTTTGATCCGCTTAGTAAAACTCGAGCTCTGAGCCGCCTGATTCGTTGCAAGCCGTTTATCCCTCTCAGGATCATTAAGAAGTGCAAGAATCTCTGCATTTGCTCTTATTCTAGCATTAATACTAATATTTGTTGTTCCTTCTACTCTTTCACCTGTCGCGTTAGTAATTGTTACCGGGATTGCATTGGGTGCGAACACATCAGGAATTACCACTATATTTGTAGTACTTTGATCCGCATCAACAGGGATTGGTTTTGGCAAATCGACTCTTACCGCTCCATTAGCATTTGTTAATACTAGCTCAGCATTATCAACAGTACCCGTTATACCCACATCAAATGTTTCGTTTGTCACGCCTTCAGGAGACGTTACTTGCAGAACTATTTGTGTTGACATCTTATTTGTAACTACTATTGGCACATCGCCCAAAACATTTGTAGCTCCGTTAGACGTAATCCCAACACTTTCAACAACTGCAACTTCTCCCGTTTCACTTATTGCAGGCTCTAATTGTATTACAACATTTGTTTCACCAACACCAATAGCACCATTTGTTGTTGCAACGACATAAGTTTTATTTGATACAGTATCAGTTACATTTGAAACAACGTTAGGTATTGCACTAGTAACAACCGCTGTAACAGGAATATTATTTGATACAAGAACCTCACAAGCATTAGTCATATCATTAAACACAACACCCACAACCGGAACACTACTAGTAGCAACAACATCGCACACATTGCTTGTAGCCACGGGTGTGTTTGTAACCGTTCCCAAAACCGTGTTTGTAACAACCGGAACAGAATTAGTTATATTATATGCATCTGGGACAACATTTGTTACTGCACCCGGAACTGTACTAGTAACTACTCCCGTAACCCCAACATTATTTGATACAAGAGCCTCACAAGCATTAGTCATATCATTAGTAATAATACCAACAACCGACACCGCACTAGTAGCAACAACATCGCACACATTAGAAGAAGAAACTGGGATAACATTTGTAACCACTTCAGGCATTTCATTAGTCACAACTGGAACCGCATTTGTAATTACTTCGGGCACCACATTAGTAATAACCGGAACAGCATTTGTAACATAATTAACTTGTCCTGTTGAAGTATTTATTATTCCTGCAACCGCTCCAACTGTACCAGTAGAAAAAACTACTCCCGAAACCGCACCTACCGTATCAGTAACAGAATCTACTCGTCCCGTTGTTGAATCTACTTGTCCTGTAGCAAGCCCGGGAATGTTCGTTATAACAACATCAATTGTTTCTGTTTCATTTGTTAATGTTGGCGAAGTTGCTTGTGTAACTGTTACTGTTGGAGCAAGCACTTGTACAACGGCTTGTGTTTCATTAGTATTAATTATTGTTGTTTGGATATTCGATAAATTGGTTTCAACGCAAGTTCCATCATTTGTTTTAACAAGTGTTACTGGTGATGGATTAGTTGTCGCAGGTACTACTGGTTGTCCACCACTTGAAGCACTGTCATTAACAAGAGATTCCCCTGCAGCCAATTGTTCATCTGTAAACCTAAATACTTTTTCAGTGCGGTCCATTACGTGAATATATGTAATTCTCCACTCGCCCGTGCTAGAGTTAAATTCTACAACATATGAGAAAGGACTCTTATTTGCCCCTGGTTTTCCAGTGAAAAACAATGTTCTTGCAAATCCAGTGGTACCAACTTTTTCATCAACCGATATAACTAAGAAATCACTAAATACACCATTGTCATACATTATTACTGGCTTCAAAAGTATTTCATTAGGATATAATTTATCAATCTTTTTTCGCATTACATTAAAAATTGGATCGAAAGTTGGATCTGCTTTAGTTACATCAGATCTTTTAACAATTTTTGAACAAGGATCTTTTTTAGTTAAAACTTTTTTTGGTGCTGCTGATACGTTTTTGAATCTAATATTTTTTATTCTCAAACGCAGTCCACGAGGAGTACCGCCAGTATCTTCAACAATAATTTCTATTACTGGTTCTTTTCCAGGAACTAAGTGCCCAGCATTAGTCACAACTTCTAATTTATTTGCTCCGCGCGCAAAGAACTCTGCTTCAATTTCATTTCCTTTCACATCTTTCAAAACCATTACTTCTAACAAATCACGCATATCAAAAGACGATCTTTTTGAAACTCTTCTAAAATAACCTAATAATGATTCGCCGGTGTTGAAAGTAACATTCAATTCTAAATTATCTGTTACTCTTAAATCTTCAGGCACAATATCATAGTCGATGTCTGTTGGAACGCGTTTATCAATACTTGAGTTTGGAGAATAGATTACATAATTTACTTTTAATTCATTTCCGCCAGGAATAGCTTCAGAATCATAATTCAACAACAACTTGTTATCATAAACATACGAAGTAGTAGCTGTATCAAGTGAAACAACTGCCGCAACTCCCCCCGCAATGATTATTATAGGAATTGAAACTGGCGCAATAGCCGCAATACCACCCAATGCCGCTATTGGACCAACACCAAACGTGACTGCCGTAGTCCCAACTGCGGCAGTTGTAGCTAAACCTGCTGCACTCGTCCCTATTAACGCAGGACCAAAAAATTCTTTCCAACCATTACCCTCACTAACTTCTCTTTTCGTGTCAGTTACATCAGTAAAAGTCCCATCTGCAAGAGATCTATTAAATTCGCTCAGCTTCATTTGCGATACATCTAATTCTTTATTTGGTTTTAAAACAGCGAAATTATTCATAACTCGGCTAGGTAAAAGAACAGCATACAATAGTTTTCCATCTTCAGAGACCAATAAAGTATTTTTTGTTCCACTTTCCTCATCAAAATAAATTTTATCTGAATGCACTTTAATACCATTATCAACTTCTAAGAAATCAAGCCGCGTATCAATGGTTCTAAAGGAACGATTAGCATAACTTATTTTTTTTCTCAAATCTGCAAGCCCCGTTTTTATATCTAATTTTGCACCCCACCAAAGTACTTCCTTGCGGACAGATTGATCCACGGTAAAGTTTGATAGGCTAATGTCTGAACCAATCGCCCACATTTTATCTAAATCAAATGAAATCAAACATTGGTTATGGACAATTTTTTTCCCCGCTGTCCAGATACCTCTCAAATGAATAGCTTGATTTTGCAAACAAGCCGTTCCATTCGCTTCTTCTTTAAGAATTGAACCAAATTTAATAATTTCAAGATTTACGTATTCACTCCCCCTAATTGAAGGAGAAAATTTAAAATGCCAACCATATGTTGCTAAACCAACTTTGTAGATTATTGTAAGATCTCTTTGATTTGGATCATCTAGATCAAACTTCCAGCTTTTAGTATTAAACCAATCTAAAAAACCCCCCTCAGCATTCAACTCATTATACGTAAACGTCTCATACATATCATCAAATATAAGATCTGATCCCTTATACAATACAATAAACTCTTCTTTAGGCGTAGCAGCAAACGTCATCGATGCTAGAAAACATAAAGCAATTAAAACAATCAATAATCGTTTCATTCTGTGCACACCTCTTGTGATAATGTCATGTAAGCAGGAATATTTTCAAATATATCTGAGTTAACCCAGTCATTTAGGGATTCTGCGTTAAGAGTAACTTTTTCTGAGTAAGAAGGATAATTTATTCTAAAAGTATCAATTTGTTCTGAGAGCGCAGCTGCTTTTGTTTTTAAGTTTTGAAAAGAGTATTGTAGAGAAGCAAGAACGTCCCCTGAATCACAAATAGATTCTATTTGTTCTAGTTCTTCAAGCAAATCAACTGTGTTATTATATTCTCTAATGAGAAGGATATTATTTACTCTAATTTTTGCTAGTTCGTTTGCTGCTCCAGAATAATCCGCAACAGCTAATTGTAAGTTACTTAGTTTTGAATCTAACTCACTGTTTGACAAATCAAAATAATCATCTGAATCAAAATTGCTTATTGGCGCAGGAACTTGTTCTTCTAAAAAAGAGTCAAATAAACCTAAATAGAATCCGCCCGCCAGAATAACAATAATAACGACTATCCCTAGAACTACTTTTTTATTCAAAAATAAAAACCCCTTTCTAACTATAATTGATTGTTCAGGTAGTATTTAAATATTCGGGAAACGCCTTTTTGAACAGATTACGACTGGCAACGAACCCAAGGAAGCTTATTAAATACCTTTCAAATTAATTCTCTTATGGTTAGGGTAAAAGACAAACAAATCATACTTGATGACGCTGAATTTGAGTTATTAAAAGATTTCGAAGAGATGGAATTAATCCCTAATAGAGAAGGGATCTTCTTGTTAATCGACAAAAACAAGGTCTTGGCAGAAGAAGGAAAACAAGTTTGTATTGATGTTCCCCTAATCGAAGAACAACACGAAGTTATCGAAATGATTACAAACGGAAAGTTAAATGAGTTAGTTGAAGGTGTGTTTGAAGAAAAGTTAAATGACAAACAAAAGAAAGCTTTACTCGAACTAAAAGCTAGTGGAAAAGTCTTTTTGTTTAAACTAAATGAGACTTATAAGAAAGGAGTTTACAAAGTTCGCGAAGAAACAAAAGAATTGGAACCAAGCAAAGATAAGAATGCTCCAAAAGCTTCTGAAGATTTTAACGCCAAAGAAAAACTATTACCTGATTATACTTTAGAAGTAGATGGTTTTGTTGCTACGAAAAACAATGAGCGTGCAAGAATACTTTCGGTTGAACACAAAGAACAAATAGAAGGAAAAGAATTATTTGGAATCAAATCATTTGAAGGAATTTATTATTTAGTTGACGGAAAGTTATTTGAGAAATACAAATCGAAAATAATTTCTTTGCTCGAAGAGAAAAACAATTTGCAACTCGAAGAAATTGCAAAAACAATTAACGCGTCTAATGAGTTAGTAAAAATCATTATTGAGTTCTTAAAAGAAGATGGCGAAGTTTTAGAAAAAACAAAGGGCGAAATCTCTTTTATTCAATAACCCTTTTTTTCCTAAGTCTAAACAGAATAATTAAAACAGGCATTAAAACTAAAATGAATTCTTGGATTGAAATGAATCTAATAAAATAATGAACCCAAAAAACCAGTAAAGAAACTGCAAACACTAATGCAAATTCTATATATGGGATTTGAAAATCGTGGTATTTTTCTGAAAACAAAGTAATACTCTCGTAAACCGTTTTCATTGAGTCATTTAACGGCGTGTCTTCTCCAATGAGTGGAAGAGACAAAATAATATTGAATACCAAAACTACAAAATAAACTGATGATGCACCTATAAAAAAATACAGGTATGGCGAAAATATTTCTCCACCCATAAAACCAAAATAAATTTCTTTTAATGCAAAGAATTCTAAAACTAGTAAAATGATTAAATGCCATAAGTATGAAGACCCTTGTAACACCTTTGAATTGACTTTTTTTGGAAAAGTTATCCCTATAAATATTATCGGCACTAAAACCGCAAGCGGTAACAAATATGCATGATCCATTGGAATAATGTCTATTATCGGCACCGCAAAAAATAGTATCATCAAAACAATAAAACCAAAAATAAAAATTAGCCCTGAAATTGTTTTGTTTGAATGAGTTAACCTCATCGATAAATAAACAATAAATACAAGAATTCCGGCTCCAAGAATTACTAAATTATAAACATTACTAGAAGCTAGAATTAAGAAATATATCAATAGCAAATTAAGCAGAACAAAGACTCTTTCATCTAAAAAAGAGATTATTTCTTTGCGATTAACTATAATAAAAATAAAAGCAAAAAGAAGTCCCAATGCAACAACAAAATCAAAAGCAAGATTCTTTTCGGCTAACCCTAGCAGAGTTAAAACAAAAGCTCCGCCAAGCATTAATAAAATATTTCTAAGAAACTTCACATTAATCAAATGCCGCGTCATTAAGAGACATTGAAAAATTACTCCTACTAAAAAAACTAGTTGCATTAAAATGTCCATTAGAACAATACTCAACTAGTAAATAAAAAGTTTTACTCGGGCTGTTGAATGCAGTGAAACACCTGTTTTTAGTTCAGGTTTTACAACAGCAAAAGGCAAAATTGGTTTTATTCAATAAGCTAGCACCACCAACTATTATAAATAACAAAAATATTATCTTAGCATGAATACGAGAAAACAAAAGCGTCCAGTTAAAAGACGCCAGTGGCTAGTTACAACTGAACAAACAGCAAAACCAAAACAAGAAATGCAAGCGTTACTCAAGAGACTAGCACACCTACAGAACCCAACGAAATCAAGGACTTTTAGCCGATTAAGTTATGCTGGTTTAAAACAAAAAGGTTTTTCAGTAAATGAATTATCTGATCTTGGATTTGGAATTAGAATGTTATTTAAACTTGGCACACCGCCACGCGTAATGGTTCGCGAATTACCTTTGAAAAGACTAACCGATGCTATACGCCATGCTGGTTGTCCATATGAATTGAAACGAGGACTCATGCTCGCAATACGAAAAGAAAAAGTTAGTACAAAAAAACTTAGAGAACTAATAATTCCTTGTGGACTTGCATTTGCTGCAGGTTATACACGAGAAGAATTATTAGAAGGTTATCCGAAACGAACAGTTGACATGGTAGCTGACCATCTAACCAAGAGCTGGAAAAAGTTTGGGCAGAAAAGAAGAACTAGCTAATTTGCGATGGGGTCACGGGGACGTCTAACCCGCAATCCCTTTCAAAAACTGAATCAAGCAGAGCTTTATTGGTCCAGCAAAACTTGTGTTTTGCTTAGAGGTATTGCATTCCCAAATTCAATGTCATCACGCAGTGATGGCATACATCGGGCCCGCCAAACGAAAATGGCGATGGGGTCACGGGGAATCGAACCCCGATCTGTTCCTCTGGAGGGAACCGTGATACCACTACACTATGACCCCAATAACATACGCGATTGGTTATTACTTTGTAATACAAACTTTGAACAAAAGAACATTTAAAAATAAATAGAATTGAAGAATCATTTTCATTCTAATCTATTAACTTCTTTTATAGCGCGTCGAGCTAATCTTTTCACGCGCTTTCTTTTCAAAAAAGCATTTATTACTGCAAGCGTTACTCCAACCTCGACCATAGTTGAAACAACCGCTCGATCTGAAGCTGAAGAAACAAATCGTGGCAACTCCTTGGGCGCCATGCTTTCAGGAATAACAATTGCAATCGTTTTTCCTGTAACTAATTTTTCAAAAAAAATCTTTGGGTTTAATTTGTCGCCCAGAGTTTTTTTATATTTTTTATATTCTCTAACCAACGCTTTGCTTTGTAATATCGCTGAACTCGCAACCAATATCATTCCACCTTTAACAGTAACCCCGGCAACTTTTCGCGTAGTTCTTACAAATGGGTGACTAGTACCGCGTAATTTTTCAGCGGTTAATCGAATTGGTTCATGCAATTCAGCAGGCACATCATGCATAAGAAACCGTGTATCCGAAACCCTATTTCGTCTAACTTGTTTCACAACATCTCGAACCTGATTCGCTTCGTCTCTTCTTCTTGAAATACTCGCCCGCTCAGCAACCACCTTAGAAGGGAGTTTTTCAGGAACAAACGGTTTCCTCGTTTTACTCATATTAATCTATTATTTCCTCTACTATAAAAACTTTCCATTTATCAGGGTTACAAATAGATTTTGTCGTGATGATCAAAATCTTCAAAATATACTTTTCTTTCAAAGTGATTTATTTTAAAAGTTAGAACAAAGTGTTTGTCTATGTGAACTCTTTTTAGACCAAACTTGTTTCCGCGAAGATTCTTGTAGTTTTTTGGAAAACTAGTTATTTCTTCCATTTTCTTCAATAATATTTTATATGTTTTCTTGTTTTTCTTAAACATTTTCGTCGATTTCTTATCAAAGATTTTGGTTGTATTATAGTAATACATTATTTGCCGCCTTCAATATGTTTGCGGAATTCTTCAATTGTTTTGAATTCAGTATGTGGCCCTTTCATAATCTTCTTCATTTTAGCAATGTATTCTGGGCGTAGTTCAGGTTCTTTTTCAACAACGTATTGGTCTGCCAAAACCTTTATTGCTTGACCCTTGTCTTTGAGATCATACTTCGCTTTAACCACGTTAAGAACTCTGTTCGTGTCTTTGTCAAGAGTTACTAGTGCTTGTACCATTTATTTCACCTCCATTAGTTGACTAAGTTAGACTTAGTTAAACTAATTAATAAACATATTGATTTAATCTAATTTCAAGAGAATAAAAGATTTTGCAAAAGTTCCACAATTAACGAGACATTTAAATTCTTTAACGCCCACTAATTAAACTATAAAAAGGTGTTATTATCGTTCACAAACAAGCAATCAAGGAATAAATCTAGTTTTTTAGGTATTGAACAAAATAGCGCACATTTAAAATTAATTCTTTTTTTGAATTTAATAGAGGAGATTAGATGATACCAGTAAAAAAGTTTACAAACGAAATGGAACTAGCCATTTACGAAGAATGGCGAAACAACAACGAATTCGCATTTGACGAGAATACGAAAAAGACTGTCTACTCAATTGATACTCCGCCACCATATATCAACAGTCCCGTACATATGGGTCACGCTAGCACTTACACTATCATGGATTTTATTGCTCGCTTCAGACGAATGCTAGGACAAGAAGTTTTGTTCCCACTCGGCCTTGATCAAAATGGTTTA
>JABIDZ010000065.1 GCA_018651445.1 Candidatus Iainarchaeum sp.
AAGGTGGTTTCGAATGAAACTGCCGGCATCAACCCCTCGAAGCGATTATAAATACAAAAATTCCACTTCTAATATGGAAGTGGAAATGACACCCGATTTAGCTGAAGTTTGTGGTATTCATGCCGGAGATGGATATATGCGAAAGCGTGGTAATAAATACGAATTTGAACTTAGTGGAGGATTTGATGAGAAAGAATATTATGACTCGCATGTTGTTCCACTGTTTGAAAAAGTTTTTAATATTAAACTAAAACCACAATATTTCAAAACAAAGGGCACCTATGGATTTAGGATTTGCAAAAAAGATGTGTGTGAAACATTACATGCTTGTGGATTTCCATTTGGGAAAAAAACCTACACTGTTGCCATACCAAAACAGATTCTTGAATCAAGAAATTTAGATATAATATATCGATTCTTGAGAGGTGTATTTGATACGGATGGAACATTGTCATTTAAGCGAAGGAATGGTTCGGGCTATCGTAAAATTCATACTAAACGACATACTTTACCCATAATAAAATTTGCGTGTTGTTCAGAAAAGTTAAGTGACGGGATTTGTAAACTTTTGATTCAAACAGGATTTCATTTTTCATTTGGAAAACGTCAACCAAAAGACAGCCCAGGCATGGTTTATTATATTTCTTTACAAGGTGACCAAAATATGCTGATTTGGTTGAGTAATATTGGTTTCAAGAATACAATGAAGTTGAACCGATTTTTTATATGGAAGCAATTTGGTTTTTGCCCGCGTGATTTAGATATAAACATGCAGAGGCAAATTCTAAATGGTGAAATCGATGCAAACGATTTTTATAAAAGTAAGATTGATACTCCCAAGGAACCACTTAATGGTATTGCTTTGAGGCAATTAGTTAGAATAAAATCATTAGGGATGCAAATCCCTAAAGATTAAAAATAGAGTGCAAGTCAATTACTATATTGGACCCATAGTATAACGGATTGTACAAATCCCTTCGGAGGATTAGGCGGGGGTTCGACTCCCTCTGGGTCCGTTTAGGTGATGGTATGAAGCGACAAAAATGGGCTAAGGTAAGAGATTTAACTCTGATTGCAAATACCGTTGTATTTTCATTTGTCTTTTTCCAAAATTTAATGCTATCTTTTAGTAGTTCGATTTTGGAAAATCTTCTATTCGCGATAGCCATTGTTTTACTTATTGGCGGTGCCGACTACATAGCGAATTGGTTTTTTAAATGGGTTTCGAAAGGCAATTGTTATGAGTGGCAAATTGTAGCACAGATAATAATGTTTATTTGTATTGTCATTGGTGTTACTATTTTCTAATTTTGAATTACGATTCCCTTCAGGTCCATTGAGTACTCTGTTTTGCAGAGTGTAAGTTTATTAGTTTCATCAGGTATTGATTAATCATGGTTAACAAACTCAAGGCGGTTTTACTTAAACGATACAAACAACAAATAGGTCTTGCACATCGCGTTAGATATGGTGATGTAGAATTAAGTTTTTCAGCACGTATGCCCTATCTTACAGGCGAGGAACTTGATGCGATAAAGCATGCGGGGACATTATCTAGCATTTGTGACGATATGGCGGATAGTATTTTTAATGAACAACACGTAATTACAAACGAAAAATTTAGTGAAGAAATGACGCGGCGGTTAAAACTAGTTAATGGGTTAATCCATAAATATGCGCAAGCGCGTAGAATTCCTGTTGACATAGCTGCGTATAGTTCACATAATTTTTTTAAGGAGCTTCTTCGAACGCGTGGAGAACGTTTGTCGTTTGTAGAGTTAACGAAGTCATTTAAGCTTTTTACTAAGTTTACCGAAACATGGGATCGAGCTAAGCCAAAACAATTTGGTAATTTTACTTTTCGTAAAGTTTTATTCCCTCACATGGATGTTCCGCTGGGAATAGAAATATTAAATAAAGCTGGGCAACGAGTTGCAACTAGTGGTGGCTTTTTTTATTTTAAAGGAGGCAAGGTGCATATGCGAATGTGTAATTTCCAAGGTGTAAAAGTGAAGCAGGGTGGAAAAGAAACAGACAAAGCATTTGCTAAGCGAAAAAGAGTGCATGCGACACAATATTCGCGTTTAACAAATGAATTGGGTGAAAATTGGAGAGGCTTTTTAGCGCAAGCCTTTGTAGCAATTGCTAGAAAACATAAAG
>JABIDZ010000009.1 GCA_018651445.1 Candidatus Iainarchaeum sp.
GCGAGTACTGCGGAGTCGTCCGCAAGCAGGGGTTCCCGAGCGGTCAAAGGGGCAGGACTTAAGATCCTGTGGCTTAGTGCCTTCGAGAGTTCGAATCTCTCCCCCTGCATCTTCGCGGCCCACCGCGAATATGGTGTTAACCATTGCTAAAGCAATGATTATGAATAAAAAAGTGATGATTATGGCAAAGAAATTAGAAACAAGAAAGCTCGTTGCGAGTTTGGAAAAGACTAGTCGAAAGACTAAGAAAAAGATTTGGAAAGACATTGCTGACCGAATGTTAAAACCAACTAGAAACAACACAGTTGTAAACGTTGAAAAGATTGGTTTGATGGCAGAAAAATTCAAAGGTAGTACTTTAGTTATTCCGGGAAAATTATTGTCTAAAGGAGATATTAATGTTAAAGCAAAGGTAGTTGCAATTAGTGCTTCTCCACGAGCAATAGCAAAGATTACCGAAGCAAAAGGAGAATTTGTTTTGTTAAAAGACTTTGTTGACGACAAAGTAAAAGTTAATGAATTGGTATTAGTGAAGTGATTATTATGATAGTTGATGCAAAAGGATTAGTAGCAGGAAGACTTGCAAGTAAAATTGCAAAGAAGTTAATTAATGGTGAAAGTGTAATCATAATTAATGGAGACGCAGCAGTTGTTGTAGGAAAACAATCCGCAATAATGCCAAAGTTTAAACAACGTGTAGACGCAGCAGTTAAATCTAATCCACATTACGGACCAAAATACGACAGAATCCCAAGCAAGATTCTTAGAAGAATGGTAAAAGGAATGTTACCAAACAAAAAGAGAACTGCAGAAAGATTAATTGATAATTTAAAAGTTTATAACGACAATCCAAAGAACTTGGAAAAAGCAGAACCAATCGAAGAAGTAAGATGTAATGAAAAACATGATTTTATGACTTTAAAAGAAGTAGCAAAACAATTAGGTGGAAAGTGGTAGAATGAGTGAAAAGAAGATAAAAACAGCTGTATCGAGCAAAAGCGAAGGTACTGCCGCGGACTCGACAAACGCAACTGTCGCTGTTGAAAAGAAAAGAGTAAAACCCGCTACAAAAAGAGCAGGAATGCATGTTCGTGCAAAAAAGAAAACCGCGGTTGCAAGAGCAGTAATCAAAAAAGGAAAGGGAACAATTAAAATTAATCATATGAATATTGACATTTATGCAGAAGGAAATTTGAAAACATTGATCCTTGAACCAGTAAAAATTGCTGGAGAAATTGCAAAAGAATTTGATATTAATATAAATGTAAAAGGCTCTGGAAGAATAAGCCAAGCAGTTGCAACAAGAAGTGCTATCGCAAAAGCCCTTGTTCGTGCAAAAGGAAAGAAATTAAAAGAATTATTTTTGCTTTATGACAGAAACTTGTTGGTTGACGATGTTCGACAAGTAGAAACAAAGAAACCATTAGGACCAAAAGCAAGAGCAAAGAAACAACAGAGTAAGAGGTAATTGAGATGATAGTACCAGTAAGATGTTTTTCTTGTGGAAAGCCGGTAGCCGGTTTATACCAAGATTTCAAAGAACGAACGGATAAAGGAGAAGATGCAGGTAAAGTACTCGACGACTTAAACGTTACGAGATATTGTTGTCGAAAAACATTACTTACAAGTATTGACATGACAGAAGAATTAATGAAATTCCAAGTAAAAAAGAAGTGATTATATGGACGATGCAGTGAAAGAAACAAGAGAACGAGTTAGACCTCGAGAAGACGACGATACAGAATTTTACAAAGGAAAAGATCTTTTGACAGATATCGAAACATACTTGAAAAGCGGAGTACATATTGGAACAAAATTTAAGAGCGGAGATATGCGACGCTATATATTCAAAAAAAGAAAAGACGGTTTAATGGTATTTAATATCGAAACAATCGATAATAGAATAAGAATGGTTGCAAAACAACTAGCAAAGTACGACGCGAAAGACATTGCAATCGTTTGTAGACGATTGTACGGGCAAAAACCAATTAAAAAATTCGCTTCAATGATCGGTGCAAAAGCATTTACTGGAAGATTTATTCCCGGAACAATCACTAACCCTGAAGCAAGATCGTTTTATGAACCAAAAATAATTTTGTTATGCGATCCAATGTCTGATTCACAAGTACTAAAAGAAGGATTTGAATCACACTTACCTGTTATCGCAGTTACTGGAAGCGAATCACCATTAAAAAATGTTGATATTGCAATACCTGCAAATAACAAGGGAAGAAAGTCATTAGCACTTATAATGTACTTATTAGCAAGAGAAGTTCTTGTAGAACGAGGCGAAATTTCTCGTAAAGACTTCAAAGCAGATATTAATGAGTTCGAACAACCAATCGAAGAAAAAGACACTAAAAAGACTTTTACTCGAAGAAGATTTCCGACTCGCGGAAGACGAAGATAGTTCTTTTTGCCAGTAAATCATCTTGCAAAAATTTAAATATGGGTTAACTCATTATTTTTCAGGTGATCAAATGAGACATACTATCAAACGACCTGAACAAAAAACTATTGTTAATCGCGCTGTTAGATCTGGAGAGATTAGAATCGAACTAGCCGAAATATCCCAAAAAGCCAGAAAAGGAATACTAACCCCTGCAGAAACACAAAGATTTCGTGCATTACAGGCCGAAAAGAAAAGATTACAACAGAACTAGATTTATAGTTATACATCTGGTTTAGATGTACCTAGCACTATACTAACTTTTGTAACCGTAATAAGTAAATTTAAATACTTGTTCTGGCATAATATTCTTTTAAGGGGTTATATGCATGGTTGGACAAAATACGGTTGAATTACTTGAAAAACTTGGTTTAACTGAGTACGAAGCTAAAACCCTAAACACGCTATTTAAGCTAAAAGAAGCTGAAGCACCAGTTATATCTCGAACAGCACAAGTACCTAAAACTCGTGTATACGACGTTCTTGAGAAATTGATTCAAAGAAACTTACTTATTGAAATTAAAGGTCGACCAAAGATTTATCGTGCTATTGAAGCAGAAAAAGCAATTGATTTGATGATTTTAAATAAAAAAGACCAATTAGCGATCCTTGAGAAAGAAGCTGTTGAACTAAAAGACAATTTAGTTCTTTATACTGGAAAAGAAGAGAAAGGCGAAAAAGTAATGAAAGTAAAGGATCGACAAGATTTTGAACGAATACTTGGACAAGAATTATTAAAAGCAGATAAAAGCATACAAGGTTTAACAGAGATTACTGATGAACACGGGATTATACACGAAGCTTTGAAACGCGCAAAAGATCGAGACGTTACAGTTAAATTATTGAATTCGTTTCCTTCGAAAAAGTTGCAAGACATTGCAGAAGTAAAACATTTGAATCACGGATTAAACGCATTTATTATTGATGGAAAAAAAGTTGTTCTAGCAATTAGCGATTTTAAAAAGAAAAAATCTGATTACCATTTTACTATTCTAAACGAACACGAAGCAATGGCTAACGC
>JABIDZ010000076.1 GCA_018651445.1 Candidatus Iainarchaeum sp.
ATCCCAAACTTGTTCTGCTAAATACAGATTTGTTTGTGATGCGTAAACCGCTTGTCCTGAAGCAGCAATAGTTTCTTTTTCTATTGAATTATTTCCTAGATCAAGCCCTGCAATTGTTACAAAACTAGTTGAAGGAACATCTGGAATAAATCCTATTTCTGTTGCTTCTGCAATTCGTTTTTCAACACCGTTTTCTCGCATCATCGGAATAATGTTGTTATTGTCTTGACTATTGCCTTCGAAATATCTGTGATAATTCGGATACGTATTAACAACAAAATAAACTTTGTCGTCGATCATTCTAGAGGTTAAATAGAATCCTTCAAACTCTGTTTCTTTTTCAAGCATTGGATTGGATCGATCTGAGATGTCATATACTTGTACTACGGCGATGCTATTATTACAACCAAAGCAATAGCTTTCAGATAATTTGCTTCTTGTTGCGCCAAGTCCCATTGAAAAAACAACTAATTTGTTTTCATTAATAAAGATCTCGGTTGGTCGCATGCCTTCAAGTTCAATAATTGATTTTACTTCTGCGTTCTCTGCAGGGTAAGCATCTACAATGTAAACATTGTTTCCTGAAACAAAATAACCGTATTTTCCATCTGTTTTCATTATGTCTGCTTCATCAACGCCTTGTACTTGTACATTTGTTTCTGAGAAATCGTTTCCTTGTGATGTTGGAGCAGCATTTCCTGCATCGGCGGATTCAGCCATTCCTGTAGTCATCAAAAGGTCTCTACCCCATCCTCCTTTGTAATAATTTTGTTCTTTTGCTTCTTCAAAAGAAGCTGCCATTGAATCATAGCTGTCAAACCGTTGTAGATTATCTTTTTCTACTGGCGAAACACTTATGATACTAAAAACTACCATTAACGCAATTACTGCAATAATAGCAATTCCTATAATTGAAATATTTTTTTCACTTTTATCCATTAAACCACCTACAAAAAATCCTATTTTGTTTGTCTATATTAGGCTCTTTTATTTATAAAAGCCATCCTTTTTTGTTAGGTGGTTACCTAACTCACACTAAGGCATATGCTACATAACAATACTTTTACTCAAGAACATTTGACAAAGGGGATTTAAAATATTCCTCAAGGATACTATTTATGGCAAAAGGAATTTTGGAAGAAGAACAAGAAATTACTGAAGTAAACAAGATTTTCAAAACGCTAATGCATTTCCCTGCAAGTACTTTTACTGATTTATGGGACAAAGAAGTCGAAAGCAACAAATTCACTTATTATTTAAAAAAAATGGAAAACGAAGGATTAATCGAGAAAAAAGAAGGAAAGTATTTTCTTACATTGAAAGGAAAACAGGTTTCGACAACTGTTAGTGGAGAAACGGGTCAAAAGAAAAAGCGGCCCTATGTAGCCTTATTACTTGTAATAAAAAAAGGAGACAAATATGTGTTGTATCACCGAATGAAAGAACCATATTATGGCGTACGCGGTTTTCCCGGAGCCAAAGTTGAGTTTGGAGAAGAGATCCTATCCTGTGCTAGTCGCGAACTCGCAGAAGAAACGGGGCTTGCGGGATGCGGACAAATAATAACTGTTCAAAATATGTTAACAGAGAACGATGGAGATATCTTTGGGCACATGACTCAATTTGTTGTGCTATTTGAAGAACCAACTGGCGAACTAATCAAAGAGAGCCGCGAAGGAACTTATAGATGGGCAACAAAAGACGAGATTCTTGCTCAAGAAAACTTGTTTCCGGATGTTCCGATGGCAATCAACTCTGCTGAAACAAAAGAATTTTCTATTAAAGAAGTTAAAATGTTTCAAGAAAAAGAAAAATTTATTCGAATCGAAGAAAAAAAGCTATTCTGATTTAACCGTGCATTAACACAACACATAAATACTTTTTTTGTACAAGTAATATGCTTTAAGGGCATGGAGGAGAGAAAATGAAAAAGATAATTATAGTTTTATTAGTTTGTTTTTTGTTAGCAGGAATTGCTTTCGCAGAGAATATACCTGAACCAACATTGTATCGTGGCACAGGTAATGACGATTTGGTTGTTACTACCGTTAGCATAGATAACAATAATGATTCTAATGAACCAATGTTGATTGGTGATTTAGATACAAATATCGGTGCACGAGACCCGCGTTTAAGAGAAATCGTTCGTGAACGAGTAAAAGATCGTGTAGAAGCAATAATCGCTCGATCAATTAATGCGGTTAGACACGAATACCAGCGACAATTTGCAGTTGCAGTAAAAGATGCAAACGAAGAGATTAAAGAAGAACTTCAACAATTGCGACAAGCAATCAACACAAGAATCAGACAAGAAATAAAAGCAAAAAGAGTAGTTGATTACTCTGATTACAATGGTTTAGGACAAAAAATAATCATTGCAAAAGAACAAATCGAAGTACGCGTAAAAGACGCAATTGATTCTAATATAATTCCTATAACTGCTAGAATACAGAAACGAGTTCATGATCGATTAATCGAAATACGAAACGATCGAAACAAAATAGAGATTGTTGACGGAAATGTAGTTGTTGAAACAGACGAAGAAGTTACTATTGACGACAATGGATTACATGTACGCGGAAGAAAGATTCGTGTTTTGCCAAATGCAATAAAAATGAAGGCACGAGAAAAGATTGAATTGCACGCAGATGGAAACACAATCCAATATAGAATAGACGCAAAGAACACAAGATATGTTCTTGGTTTTATTCCTGTACAAGCACAAGAAAAGATTCGAATCAATGCCGAAACTGGTGAACTAGAAGGTTATGAGCGACCATGGTGGACTTTTTTAGCTACTGGAACCGATGTTGACGCAAACGTTGAATTAACTGAATAAAAAATACTTTTGAATAAGGATAATTGGCTAAGCCAATTATTCTAATTTCTTTTTTTAGAAAACCATTCAAACACAATTGTTTAAATAAACATTAATCCTAATCTAAGTGGTGTTAGAAATGGCTAAAACAAATGCAAAAGAAGTTCTTGAAATAAAAAAGGTTTACAAAATCTATAACTTAGGCGAAGTAGAGGTTCGCGCTCTTGATGGAGTTGATTTGAGTGTTCGCGAAGGAGAATACATCTCAATCATGGGTCCGAGCGGTAGCGGAAAAACTACTATGCTTGATGTGCTAAGCACAATGATGCGACCAACAAGAGGAAGCGTTCTAATTAACGGTAAAAACACTACTAAAATGACTAACGCCGAACTATCTAGTTTTCGTGGACACACAATCGGATTTATTTTTCAAACGTTCAACTTGCTACCCAAGCTAAATGCTCTTGAAAATGTTATTGCGCCAATGTGGATTAACGGAGTTCCTCGAAGCGAAAGAGTTGATAGAGCAAAAGCACTGCTTAAACAAGTAGATCTAACTGATCGAATGTACAATCGACCAAACCAGATGAGTGGAGGACAAAAACAAAGAGTAGCTATTGCACGAGCACTAGCAATGCAACCAAATATCATTGTTGCAGACGAACCGACAGGAAACCTAGATAGCAAATCTGGTAAAATGGTAATGGATATTATTAATGACTTACATAAAAAAGAAGGTAAAACGCTCATCGTTGTTACACACGACGCAAGCATCGGAAAAAAAGCCCAACGACAAATACAACTAAGTGACGGAAAAATTGTTACTGGAAAGAAAACAACAAGTCAATTGTAATTAAGAAAATTATTTTTATAAGGTGTTGAAATGGCAGTTGATTTAGTTAGTGAAGCTTTCAAGAATTTACGACGAGAAGGTTTACGAACATTCTTAACCCTCATAGGAATTGTGATAGGAATCGCAGCTATTGTAAGCATGGTTTCTATTGGTGCGGGTTTAGGTGTTGCAGTAGAACAACAACTAGATTCTCTTGGAGCAGAAACTATTCTAGTTATTCCTGCAGGAATACAAAATATTAGAACTACTATTACTACTAGCGATGTTAGAAATCTTAATTCGATAAGTGGTGTTGAAAGTGTTGCCCCTATTTACTCCCAGTCCGCCGTGATGGAGTTTAATGGAGAAAAGATTAATGTTTCTATTAGTGCAACGAGTGCAGAAGACGCAGAGATATTTGATGAAACCGGTTACTTTGAGGTCAGTGAAGGACGCGACTTTGAGAAAAACGAGTCAACTGCTGTGTTGATTGGAAATGTAATTGCAAATACTTATTTTGAGCGAAAAATAAATGTTCGAAAACAAGTTTTGATTAACGGCGAAACATACAAAGTAATAGGAATACTTGCACCACAAGCACAATCTTTTGGTGGCGGACCCGATACTGGAAACTCAGTTTTTATGTCCCTTGATGGGTTACAAAGAATTAGTGATGCTGACGAACCCGGGATTATTTTTGTTAGCGCTGCCGGAAAAGACACTGTAGAAGAAACATCAGAAGAAATCGAAGAGTACTTTGAAAAAAGATATGGAGAAGACAGTGTAATCGTTTATACTACTGAAGAAATCTTGGAACAAGTTAATTCACTGCTTGGGATTATTACAATTTTTATTATGGGGATTGCAAGCATTAGTTTGATTGTAGGCGGAATCGGAATAATGAACGCGATGGTTACTAGCGTTCTTGAAAGAACAAAAGAGATTGGTTTATACAAAGCAATTGGAGCTAGCAACGGAAAAGTCTTGGCGATGTTTTTACTCGAAGCAGGTTTTATTGGTTTAGTTGGCGGAATCATTGGAGTTTTACTTGGACTTGGTTTAGCTGGAGTCATTGCGATTGTTGGAAGCAGTTTTGGGTATGCTTTAACCTCGGTTGTCACTGTAGAAATCGTTGGTGGTGGGTTAGCATTCTCTATTATCATAGGTATGCTCTCTGGATTCTACCCGGCGCTACGTGCATCTCGACTTGATGCAGTGGAGGCGTTGCGATATGAATGAATTAAAAAAACATATTTTTGAACAATATGAAACGTATGAAAAAGTCCCGATTATTTCATACGAACACGCATTCCACAGTTTTACAAAAAATCCTTATCTAAATGGAAAAGCAAATGGAAATTTTGTGATTTTGCAACACGAAATATATGAAGGTTGGGTTGAAAAAGAAAGTAAAAACATTATTGAAGATGAAAAAAGGATTAGAACAATAATTGATGATAGTTTAATGTTTATTGAAAAAAACATTTCGAGCGTAACAGAATTCTTATCGATTAAAAAATTAACTACTGAAATTGCATTGGAAAAATTAAAATGGTTAAATGAATTATGCATTGAATTATATTACACTTATTCTTTTTTTACTGTTGAATTAATAAAAACTCAGAATCCCGATTTATTAAAACAACTTCCTGAAATTAGAATGCAACTATCGAATTTTGTTACTCCCCTTTGGGGAGCATACGATAAAATACTTGATTTTATTGTAGAAAAAGAACAAACAACTCGTTCGAAAGTAGATATGCTTATTTCAAGTGAAATTGAAAATATTTTACACGGAAATAATGAAATTCTTAAACAAGACGAATTAGAAAAAAGAGAATTTGCAATGGTTTTACTAGATAACAAAATAGAGAAGTTTGTTGGCAAAAACGCTGAAGAGGTTCGGGTTTGGTTAGACGAACAAAATCCAACTAAAAACCACTTGGAAGAAAAGAAAAATACAAAAATGGTTGAAGGAATGGTTGCTAGTAAAGGAAAAGTAACTGGCAAGGTTGTTGTATTGCGAGAAAGAGACCACAAAAATTATGCACAAGTACTGGCCGGGAAAAAAGATTTTGTTTTAGTTACATTTATGACTCGCCCAGAAATTGTCCCACATCTAAAAGAAGCTTGCGCAATTGTTACAAATGAAGGCGGGATTACTTGTCATGCTGCAATAGTTTCTCGCGAGCTAGGTGTTCCTTGTATTGTCGGGACAAAACATGCAACAGAAGTATTCAAAGACGGAGATTTAGTTGAAGTTGATGCTGAAAACGGAGTAGTAAAGGTGATTGGATGATAGACGAAACAGAAGAGTCTTTGAAGAATTTGCGCCGAGCAGGAATTAGAACTTTCTTAACTCTTATCGGAGTGGTTATTGGTATTGCTGCGATAGTTGCATTACTCTCCGTTGGTGCGGGCGTTACTGCAACGTTTGAAGAACAATTTGAATCACTTGGGAGTAACACGATAATGATTGCTCCAGGAGACGCTTTTAATATGCAATCAAACACAACTGTAGAAATAACTGATTCGGATACGCGTTTTATCAAAAATCTTTCTACAGTAGACGATGTAATCAAAGAATATGCTTCTCCCGTCGCCGTAAAATTCAATAACGAAACCAAGAGCAGCGTTTTCTTTACAATTGACGAAGAAGGCTTTGAGTTTTTCAAAAGCACAGATTTTGTTACACTCGATTCTGGACGTTGGGTAGAACCAGGCGAGTCAAGTGCTATAATGATTAGTTCAGGTCTAGCAGAAACAGCTTTTGATAGAGAAATAAACTTGCGAAAACAAATTAACATTAATGGAAAAGACTTCAAAGTAGTTGGAATATTTAAGTTAAGTGCAATGATGTCTGGTATGGCTGGCGGTGGAGGCGGAATGATTCTAACAACCGTTGAGGGTTACGAACGAGTATTTGAAAATGCTAATTTAGTAGAAATGATGGTTAAAACGACTAACACAGATAATGTTGATAAAACAAAAGAAGAGATTGAAG
>JABIDZ010000008.1 GCA_018651445.1 Candidatus Iainarchaeum sp.
ACTTTCCCCTCTTCAACTTTCTCAATATTCACATATCCGATGCCTTCTAAGCGTACAACGCCTGTAGCCATGCTCATTTCTTGACTAGTAAAACCAACTAGCGTGCTTCCATCACTCATAAGTACTTCAACATCAATTCCATTCTTTAACCAAGAAATAGTTTCATTTTTCTCTTTTGTATAAGAAACAAACCGAGCTTTTGCACCAAACTCGCTAACTTCGGTAATATTTGCGTTAAATGCTTGTTTAAATCTAATCTTAACGCCTTTTTTTAGTTTCACAAGATCTTTTTTATCGACAATAAATGTTTGTAATGGCGAATCAAATTTAACTTTTTCTCCATAACTATCTACTTCTCCTGCGCCCATATCAATAACTTCGATTTGGGCCGCGTCGCTAAAGAAAGGATACTCGGCTACTTCGCCTAAAAATTCTTTATTAGCGCTAGCAAAATTCTCAATACCTATTTTTGCTTCACTCGGGTTTAAACCCATTTCAAAAATAATTTTACGAATAGCCTCTGCTTTAAAACCGCGTCTTCTAAAACTCTTGAGTGTAGCTAAACGAGGGTCATCATCGCTTGAAAGACCTTCTTTTTCCATTAAAACTTTTATTTTACTCTTGCTAAGAAGCATGTCTCCAACTTGCGCAATTTTTCCATGGTACATTGTATGTGGATAAATCCAACCAAGATATTCATACAAATACTTTTGTTTCGCTTCATTTTGAATATGTTCTTGTCCTCGAATAATAAAAGTAATTCCTAGGTCGTGGTCATCAACAGCACTAGCTAGATTATATGATGGCCAAACATGTTCTTTGGCAGCTTTTTTATTTGGGTGTTCTACAACATCAACAATGCGAGCCAACCACCAATCGCGCAAGGAAGGATCCTTATCGTTTAAATCGGTTTTTAATCGAACAACAGCTTCTCCTTCTTTTATTTCGTGTTTCAACATTTTTTTCCATTCAGCCAATTGTTCTTTAGCGTCTTTCTCGCGACAAGGACAAGCTTTATTTTTCCAAATTAGTTTTCTCCATTTTTCAGAATCACAAAAACAAATATACGCTTGGTTATTTTTTAATAAGTTTTCGATTATTTTATAATATTTTTTCAAATTGTCTGAAGCATTAAAAGTTCGGTCAACTTTGATTCCTAACCATTTAAACTCTTCTAAAAACTCTTTTTCTATTCCTTCAACAGGTTTTTTTATTTTAGGATCAGTATCATCAAACCTCAAAAAGAATAATCCGCCATATTTTTTTACATATTCGTCTGAAAGAATTGCGGGTCTAGCATGTCCAAAATGCATTGCTCCGCTAGGATTAGGTGCTACACGAGTAACTAGTTTCTCGTTTTTTATCCAATCAAGTTCGGGTAAAACTTTTTCTTTTTCAATTTGTTTTAATTCCCAGCCCATGCTAGCAAACATGTCAAAACTTTCTTTTAGTTTGTCTGTGCTTAAACCATTTACTTCGTCAACGGTTTTAGTAACAATAGGCATAGCGCCTTTAAGATCAACCAAGGGAAACAAAGCTTTTACTTTTCCTACAACTGCTCCGACTTGTGCACAGCCATCATGTTCAAACGCATTTTTCACAGCGTATTTGAAAGCGACTTTTTGTATTTCGTCTTTGCTTGCTCCAGGAACATCAATTTTTTCCATAATAAAAAGAAGGGTTGTTAGAGTTTAATAGATTAGTGTTTTTTAATTCAGCATGCCTAGGTCGCCCGAATTATACGAATGCTTTTTTGCTAAAGCACGTCTTTTTTTAATTGCAGCGTTATCCCTTGTCTTTTTTTTCTTATGTGGGTGGTGTGACACTAGTTCAAGGTATTCTGGACTAATGTTCATATCTAATAATCTTTCAAACTCTGGGTTTGCTCTTGCATGCGCTTGCATGTGTTCAAGCATCTCAGCTCTACTAAAACGCCGTTGTTTCATGACAATAATTGTGTCGCGAACGAGCATTAAAAAATGTCTGTGTGACGTGTTCAATGTGTCTTCGCGGAGTCTTTTTTCGATATGCGCTTTAATTCGATGGGGCATCTATCTCACTAATAGTCTTTTCCGGTTTCCCAATGACTATCAAAATAATGTGTTAATGCGTTAGCCATTGCTTCGTGTTCGTTTAGAATAGTAAAATGGTAATCAGATTTTTTCTTTTTAAAATCGCTAATTGCTAGAACAACTTTTTTTCCATCAATAATAAATGCGTTTAATCCGTGATTCAAATGTTTTACTTCT
>JABIDZ010000047.1 GCA_018651445.1 Candidatus Iainarchaeum sp.
AGCTGCAGTTTACATAGCTGGATTACTTAAAGGAGAGAGACGAACTCAAAAAGAAGTTGCTAATGTTGCAGGAGTAACAGAAGTAACTATCCGAAATCGTTACCGAGAACTAAAGAAAAGATTGAATATTGATGTTGCTGCATAAATGCAGTAATTTCAGATTATTTGACTATTCTTACCCTAGCTTTTTATTCTTTTTCATAGCAGAGTATATTATGAAATCAGAAGTAAAAGCATCTATTGAGAGTGCAAAGAGATTATGTAATCGTTGTTATTCTTATAAAACATTTAGACCGGGTGCAGACGACAAAGACGTTGCAAAACGATCTTGTAAACGAGCATACGAATTTCTAAAAGAAGAGTTTAACGAATCAAGAAAAAACGATGTTTCTTTTGAAGACTTAGAAGCAACTAAGCGAGCAAAAACTCTTTGTCTTGACGCAATCGATGCTTGTGACGCTTGTACAAAAGAAAGACCGCAAATGAAAGACACTCTTCTAAAGATTCGATAGAATCCAAAATAATACTAATTAATAATTTGTTTCATATTTTCTTAGTGTAGATAATATGATTATAGCAGGAATTGATGAAGCTGGAAGAGGCCCTTGTTTTGGACCAATGACAATGAGCATTGTAGTCCTTGAAAAGAAACAAGAGATTGATCTAAAAGCTCTTGGAGTAAAAGATTCTAAAGACATTCCTGCGCCCAAGAGAGCTTCTCTTTTTAGCGACGTGCAAGAAGCTGCAATCGAACACCACACGCTTGTTGTTCACGCAGTTGAAATAAATGATTTGATGGCAAAAGACAATCTCAATGAAATCGAAGCAATGAAGGTTGCCGAAGCGATTAACAAACTCAAAACAGATGTAGAAATTATTTATATCGATAGCCCGGATACTACAAAAGGAAAATATGAAGGACGAATTCGAAAGTACTTGGATGAAGACAAACAAAAAATTGAAATCGTTGCAGAAAACAAAGCTGATAGCAAATACGTTGTTGTTGGTGCAGCTAGTATCCTAGCAAAAGTTACTCGTGACCGTGAAATTGAAAAGTTAAAAGAAAAGCATGGCGACATTGGTTCAGGTTATCCTGCTGATCCGAAAACAAAAAAGTTTTTAGCAGATTATGTGAAAGAAACTAATTTGTTACCGCCTTTTTCAAGAATCTTTTGGAGCACTTGCAAGCGAGCATTGGAAGTAAATGATCCTAAACAGAAAAAACTCTTTTGAGTTTTTAAGCTTCAAAATGTGTCATTTTGAAACAGAAGAAATTATTTTGAACTTTCTTTTAGTTCTTTACGAGCTTTTTCTAGATTTTCTAGTGAGAATTCTAGCGGTTGGAAATGATCGAGTCCACAGGACATGCATTTGTAACCTTCTCCTGTAAAACCTAGGTGAGAGTTTATCTTTGAACTCAAACAATTAGGACATGCTTTTACAAACTGCTCTTTTTTTCCAAACATATTATCATACTTTCTTTTTTACTTCAATTGGCATAAAATTCATATGCCCACAAGTCAGACAAAACCACGAATCAACTTGTTGAGGGATCTTTTGTTTTATGTTCGGGCTCTTACAAACAGGACAAACTTTTACAAAACCATTCATCAAACCAACTCATTTCTTTTTTCCAAAATCTTTTCCAAAGTACTCAATAAATTTTGTTGTAGTAGTTAGAATATAAGTTCTTCCTTTTGGTTCTTTTTTCAAGAACCCGTTTTCAAACAAAACTCGCAAATGATCATATGCTTTGTTGTTTCGATAACGAACTACAGTCGATTGTTCTATTGGTTGTTTGTACGCAATCATTGCTAGCGTCTTCATTACACCTTTTGAAAACAATGAATCTGTTGCTAAGTGCGAAACAAAGTCTTCGTATTTGTTTTTTACTCGCATTTGGTAACCAATGGGTAACGAAACTATTTCAAGAGCAGATTTTCTGTTGTTATAAAAATGCATTAACTCTTCGATAAGCGCTTTTGTTTCTAACCGTGATTCAACAAGAGCCACATGTTTTAATTCATCAATGGTAAGTGCTTTTGGAGACATAAATAGAGCTGCTTCTATAACTTTTTCTTTTTCCATTCGATCCATGCCATTCACCAAACAACAATAAAAGAACGATTAACCCGATTATAAAGGTTTTCCTTTCGCGAAAGGAATTTAAAGGTTAGAATCATTACTCTAACAGGTGATATGATGGTTTACGAACACACAAATTCAAAAGGAAAAAAATATTTTTTACACGGAAAAGGAAGACTATTTTACTTTGCTGGGACACAAAGAGATAATGCAATCGATTTGCCAGAAGGGTATAATGTAGTTGAAAACCAAACAACTGGTTTACCAATGTTAAAAAAGAAAGTCTAAAGAAAACACTTTAGACTCTTTCTCAAATACGTTTAAATACTTTTAACGTATTAGATAATTAATATCAAATTACTAATAGGTGGTGTCAATGAAATTAGATAGTATATTCAAATTATGTGTAGAAGAAGGGATCAAAGTAGATCCGAGAGGAAAAGCAAAAGTTGAAAAAATCTTAAAAAAGCGAAGTGAAACTTATAAAAAACGAGATAAAAAAGACACTAGTTATTTTGACAAAGAAACTCTTTGGAATCCATTTGATGATTCTCGCATATTAGTGAACGACGGCAAAAATATCAAAACCGTTATAATTGGAATCGATATGGAAACACCCGAATTACTTTTAGCCAGCGAATTAAATAGACAAGGAAAAAAGATTGACGCTGTTTGGTCACACCACCCTGAAGGCACAGCATTAATTGGTCTTGACAAAGTAATGGCTATGCAAGCAGACACTCTTGCAGGTGCAGGCGTACCAATAAATCAAGCAGAAGCAATTATGGCTGGGCGAATAAAAGAAGTTTTTGAAGGATTATCTCCACAAAATTCTGAGAGAATCGAACAAGCAGCAAAACTACTTGGGATAAATTATTTGAACACACACACTCCTGCAGATAACCATGTACACACATTCTTAACAAATTTATTTGAAAAGAAAAAACCAGAAACACTTGGAGAAATAATAAAGATTTTAGAAGCACTTCCAGAATATAAGAATGGAATAAAACAAAAGATTGGTCCAACTTTATTTGTTGGTTCACCAGATAGTTCTTGTGGAAAAATCTATGTGGATATGACTGGTGGAACAAATAGCAATAAAGAAGCTTACAAAAAACTAGCTGACAGCGGTGTTGGAACAATCGTTGGAATGCATGTTGGAAAAGAAATGAAAAAAGAAGCTGAAAAAAATCACATGAATATTGTTATTGCTGGGCACATACCTTCAGACAATCTCGGAATGAATTTGATGCTTGATAAAGTTGAGAAAAAAACTAAATTAAAAATAATCGAAGCAAGTGGTTTTAGACGAGTAAAAAGAAAGTGATTCAATGAAAGTTCCGATAGTTCTTTTTAATTTTCTGGACTATTGGACACATCCTCTTGTTAACAAATACTTGAACGGTAAAGGAAACGAGTTTGAAGGAATACTTGTTTTAATGCCGAAAGGCAAAAACGTTTGGCTTTCTCACCCATTCAATTTTACACAAGCAAAGACTGAGTTTGGGAAAAAACTAAGTGTTAAAAAAATGGGCAAAGGCACACTTGCGAAAGTTATTGGTGCGAAACGAAAAGTTGGTTACGATGGAAAGTTTTGTACGCTAAATCAATTAAAAACTTTGCGGGTTAGTTTGAAAGGAAAACAATTGATTGATGCTTCAAAAGAAATTTCACAAGCAAAAGAAATTAAATCTGTTGAAGAAATAAAGAAAATCAAAAAAGCTGCCTGTGAAACAAAAAAAGTTCTAGTGAAAGTAAGAAAGAAATTAAAGACAGGAATTAGCGAGATTGAAGTTGAGAAATTCATTCGAAACGAATTTGAAAAAGACGGGTACCAAACCGCGTTTTGTATTGTTTCGTTTGGAGCAAATACAAAAAATATTCACCATGTAAACGGAAAAAAGAAATTGAGTGAAGGGCCCGTATTAATTGATGTTGGAGCTAAATGGAAAGGTTACTCTGCAGATATTACCGAGAGTTATTGGTTTGGAAAGAAAAAAGATGCGGATTACGTGCGAGAACATAAGTTTGTTGGCGATAAGTTAGAAATTATTGAGAATCACTTAAAAGAAGGCGTTGCTGCAAAGGACTTGTGGAAGCTTTGCAAAGGGCTTAACATGGATTTTTTTCTTGGACATGGAATTGGTGTTGAAGTACACGACTCACCTAGTAGCCTTGGCCCAAAAAGTAATTGGAAACTTGCAAAAGGAATGGTTCTTGCTATCGAACCCGCAACGTATACAAAACGATTCGGCATTCGAATTGAAAGAGATTATTTGATTACAAAGAATGGATTTAAAAAGTTGTAAAGACTAAACTTTTTATGC
>JABIDZ010000007.1 GCA_018651445.1 Candidatus Iainarchaeum sp.
ACACATAAAAATTGTTATAATTAAAAACAAAACAAGTATCTTTTTCATTTTAGAATTACTCTACCACAATATTTAATTGTTTCGAAATCATTAGTTGTTCATGCAGTACACCAAAATAGAGAAAATCGCTAAAGGTTGGAGCTCGTTTATTTGGCTCATTCGCGATAATGCTGGAAAAACACTTGTACTAAAAGGTGTAAGAGAAAAGAGCAATAGAAAGAACCTAGCTGAGCGAGAAGGTAAGATGCTTACTTTAGCTAATTCAATTGGAATTGGTCCGAAAGTAAAAGAAGTGAATTTTGAAAAGAACTTTGTTGTAATGGAATACGTAAAAGGGCCAAAGCTTTTGGACTTTGTCATGGGAGAAGATTTCGATTCGGTTTCAAAAAACGAAGCATATGCTTTGCTTAAGGAACTTGTTCGACAATGCTTGGCACTTGATAGTATTGGTTTGAGACACACGCAACTACAAGTTGGAAAAAATATTTTAGTTACTAAAACGCGAGTTGGTTACAAACCAACCATAATCGATTTTGAAAAAGCTTCGATTGATCCAGAAAAGAAAAGATTGCGGAATTTTGGACAAATTAGTTCGTTTTTGTTTTTGAATCCTAACGGAACAGTTGCAAAAAGAGTTCGAGAAAAATTAAATTTGAAATTGTAATTAATTCTCTTTTTTGTTAACCACAATTAATCCAATTATTGAAAATGCAATTATTATTGTTAGGAATAAATTATTATCCGGGATTTGTATTTCTTTGTTTTTATCCAAGATTTCTACAAACTGCGTTGAGCTACAAGTTAAGCAATCCGTATTAATCGTTAGTGTGAAACTATAAATTCCTTCTTCAAGAGTCGTTAGAGCCGTATCAAATTCGGTGGGAGTTAGCCCACAAATAACCGAGTTAAATGTTTGTTCGAACATGCCACTTTTAACAACTAATGTTGCAGTAGCATCATTTGCAACACATTGTTGTGTTATTGTTAGCGTGTCTTTATCAACTTCAAAACTTTTAATCGAATTTGGAAGCGCAAAAGAAAACGAGATTAATAGAATTAAAAAAATTGTAAAAAAGATTTTTACAGAAATCATCATTAACTAATGATTCTGCAATTTTTATTCTTTTCCAAAAAGCGAAAATATATAAACTTTGGACGAACTACTTTTATTATGCCTGCAAGATCTAGACGCCCCTCTGTAAAATTACCTAATTTAATAGAGCACTTAAAAGGCGGGAGCTTAACAAAAGCTGCAGAACCAGCAAATATGCCAAAACAATTTGATAAAGGCAGGATACGACAAAAGATTACTGCTGCGCTCCGAGTAGACAGTTCTAGAAACAAAGAAGCTGCACTAGGCGGACTTCAAATTGTAGAAGTACTTTTTGAATTAAACGGTCACGCTTCGCGCGACCAATTATATAAACGCGTCGATCACATAGGGATTATTGCGTCTCGCGAACAATTTATGCACGCGTTATCTTATCTTGAAAGACTTAATATTATTGATGCATACCAAGGAAAAGGTGTGTCGATACGCACAAATCATGAATTAAAACGAACAGATTATTTATTACCCGTATCTGGAACTAATCGTATGATACGTGTCGCTGAAGAAGATTTGACAAGCGGAAGAGTTAAATTAACCCAAGATGGGCACATTGCGAGATATAGAAGAAACTCAGAAAAAAGAAGAACGACAAAACAGCCGTTTAAAGAAGCAAGAGAAGAGTTTATTTCATTTCACGCCATTGACTTCATAGGAAATAGAGTTAATAAAAAAGGAAAATTTACTATAAAATTTGATAAGATGGCGTCGGTGTACAAAGCAATGCCAGACTCAGTTTTAAGAAACGTTAAAACTACCCCTGTTAAGGATAAAACAAGAACAATAAAAAGAAGAATACCGACTATTGAAGTTGTTGCAAAAGAAATTTCTAACAAAGCAAAAGTCTCGTATCCACTAGCATTTCTTTTTTCTGGTTGGGCGATGTACCATAATTTTCCCGAGTTAAGAACGCCTAAAAAACCAACAACAAAAAATACAACTCAGAAAAAATAATTTAAGATTTTTACATCTTAAATTTTCTTTCAACTTCACTTGTTAGAATATCACACGCAGTTTTGATTGATTCCATTTGTTGAATAATTCTTTCTTTTTCTAGTTCGATTTCGCTAATCGCTTCGTATGGTTCGATCGCGTCTTTGAACATACTTCTATCGATGTATGGGTATGGGAAAGAATCCATTTTCTTTGATACGCTTGCAACAACTCGTCCTAACCAAACATTTAATCCTCTTTTTACTGGACCCTTAATTGTTTTTCCATCTTCAAGAGAGCTTCGTAACTTGTTTGTTATTGTAGCTTTTGGAAAAGGTAATTTGTCATCCTCAAGTTTTAACGCAACCGCAGTTGATTTATCAGCTTTGTCGATTTTGTTAATTAATGCGTTACACTCTTCTTTTATTTTTGAAATATGTTGTGTTAAATCGGTTCTTTGTGAATTAATATCAGCTATTTCTTCGTAAGGTGCTATTGCGTCTTTTAACATGTCATAATTAACAAATGTATATGGTTGAGAATTCATTTTTCCTGCAATGATTTCTATCATGTTTGCAACCCATAAGTTCATTTCGTCTTTTACTGTTCCCTTAATTTGTTTTCCTTTTGAAACATTTTTTCTAACTAAATTAGTAATAGTTGCTCTTGGGAAAGGTAGTTTTCCTTCGTCTTCAACGGATTCTCTTACTTCAGTCTCTTTGATTTCTTCTACTTGTGCTTCGTTTTCTTCTTGATTTTCCATTTATCTCACCCATTTAACCCCGATACTTATAGAATTCTTGGACATTGAGAATAAAAAGGGCACGGTTCCAAGAAAAACTTTTTATCCAATGATACTAGCGAACATCAATGCAATGCTTGCGATCATCATTACTCCGATTAAGAGTATTTGTTCTGAATCGATTTTGTCAAAGTTTAGAATAAAAACCATTAACGCGACTGCGAGTAATAATCCTCCGAGCACTAGCATTGAATACGAAAAGAACATTGATTTTCTTCTGTACTTGTGAACCTTTAATTGTTCGATGTCAAGATCCATTGTAGAAACGCGCTCGTTAATAGAATCAAGTGCTGCTTTTACCATTGACACGGTTTTTTGTGAAGAATCAATTGCTTTGTTTATGCGCGATTCAAAATTCTTTGATTGTTCGATTACTTGTGTTTTAGCCTCAGCCAACGCAGTTGTTGCTAGACCTTGTAGTTTAGCAGATTCTTCGTTTTCTATTTTTTCAAGATCTGTGTGAATAATACTTTCAAAATCAGATTTTTGTTTACCAAATTCGTCTTTAACAATCGAACCAATTTCTTTTCGCAAGAGAGTAAACGTATCCGCTTCTGCAAT
>JABIDZ010000006.1 GCA_018651445.1 Candidatus Iainarchaeum sp.
CAGAACTCTTCTGGGTTTACTGCTTTGCTTCCATTTGTTTTGTAGTTCCTTAGGTATTCACTATCTATTAAATCAAAGAACTTTTTCTTGTTTGTTAATCTTAGAAACATTTTGATTGTTTTTCTGTAATCACTTGCACTTTTCAATCCTCTGTTTCTTAAGGTGTTGTTGAATTTGATTAGATCATCTTCGGTTAGTTTGTCAAATTCTTTGTGCTTCATCATTTGCGAGATGCTGCTTAATCTGTGCAGAGTAACAATTAATCTTTTGTAACCGGGTTGGCTTGGTAATGCTTGTTGTTTCTCATTAAACTTTTTTATTAAGTCGGCGTTATGTTTGCCTGTCTTTCCTTCAAGTCTTTCAATGTATCTTTCCATTTGTTTTTTATAATCCATATTTATCTCCCTCCAACGGAATATAAAAAGAGGGTATCAATAGGGGATTACGGCGGGGGTATGTAAACTACAAATTATGACACATATCTGTTTTAGACAGCTTTTTTCGTTTGCTTTAAAAACATTTTATAGCTCAAAAATACTGTGAATTTTAATATAATACAATAAGGTTTTCATATGAGTTTGTTTAAAAAATCACCACAAGACATCGTAAAAAAAGTTTCAATGGAATTAACACATAATTATTTGTATAATCACTTATTGATAACTTGGGTGAAAGATCATCCAAATGAAAAAGATACTACTCAACTAATGCAGATTTTTGACCATATGCTGACCGATCAAAAAAGTTGGAAAAAGATGAGAAGCAATTTTGAAGAAGATTTTGTTAGAGTCTGTTTAATTGAAGCAACAGATAATGTTAAAAAAACCATTAAAGAAAAAAATATGACTTATGATGAATTATTAAATAAAATTGCTGAAAAATTCGGTTATTCTACATTCGATCTTAAAACAGGGAAGAAGATAAAATAAAATGTCAAGGTAATTAAATGAAATATTCAAAAGAAGTTATGCGTGCAATACGGCAAACCAAAGAATTTGATAATGAAAGTCAACTTATTGTATTTTTTGTTTTGGGAATTGTTTTTGGAGTGTTTGGAAATCTGGTTGCAAATGGCCTATGGGAATTTTTTCCAACGGGGCGGCTTGCTTTTTTTGCTATTGCAGTATTAATCCTTGGCTTAGTAGCTTATGAAGTGATAAAACAACGTCGAAGAATCGCTTATACATTATGCCAAGATAAAGTAATACCATTTAGTTTTAATGAACCCAAAAGTAAAAACAAACCCGAAAAAAGCCGGTAAAATAAAAATATTTATTAACAAGTTTAATCAATGTCTACAGTATAACTATTGTGAAATTATAATCAAAGCCAAATAATTGGTTAATAACCCGCACGAGTATTTAATTTTTGATTTATATACCTGTTGTGCTTTCTGGCTACTTTTTAGAGCTGTCTAAAAATACTTTATTAGAATAAAGTTTAATAATCTAAAAACTATTAGTTTTTCATGTTTTTACGCGTTGGACGAGAAGATATTAAAGTTGCTTTGAAAGACACAGGAACTATTCTGTTCTATGCAGGCATGTGCTTTTTCATCCCGATTATCCTAGCTATTTTGATGGATAAAAATCCAGACACATTATTTTTCTACGCAGTTAGTGCACTCGGTTTATTTGCACTAGGTTATTTACTAAGAAAAATTCCAGTAAAAAAAGATACTGAAACAAAACACGCGATGCTATCCATTGTTTTGATTTGGATTTTCTTTTGTTTTTTTGCTTCGCTCCCGTTCACATTCATAATGAAAGTATCTCTACTCGATGCTTTTTTTGAAACAATGAGTACATTAACAACAACAGGACTATCGGTAATGATTCCGTTACTTGATACGATGCCACCCTCATTAATCTTTTGGAGGAGTTTCCTTGGTTGGGTAGGAGGAATCGGAATAGTGTTAATGGCATTTATTGGTTTAATGACCACATACTCAAAAACAACTAAATTATTAGTTGCCGAAGGACACGGAGACCAATTAAAAGAAAATTTGAAAGTGAGTGCGAAAAAAATTACTTCTATTTATATCTTATTAACAATTATTGGAATTGTTTTACTAATGTTTTCTGGGCAAACCATTTGGCAAGCTGTAAACTATTCGATGAGTGCTATTAGCACAAACGGGATGGATATTTCTTCTATTGGTTTGAACGCAATTAATAATGGTTGGGCACCAGTTGGATTGAATAATTACTGGGTAAATATTTCGCTTGTTGTAATCATGGTTATGGGTTCGATGAGCTTTGCATTACACTATTTGTTTTTACGAAAAAAGAATTGGTTAGTTTATTTTAAAGACCCTGAATTCCGTTTATTGTTATTACTTGGTTTTGTTAGCACATTAATCGTTGCAACTAAAATAGGATTGTTGAATGGTTTTTTTCACACATTCTCTTTGATAACTTGTGGAGGGTTTGCACTTGTAACTGGAATTGAGTTAGCTGCTTGGCCAGAGTTTGTGAAATTCTTGTGGGTTCCAATTGTGATAATTGGTGGAGCCGCTGGTTCAACTGCGGGCGGAATAAAATTATCGCGAACGATTATTTTTGTAAAAGGAATTTATTGGAGTATACGCAAAACACTTTTACCCGAAGGAAGTTATTTTCAAAGACAATACAATGGACAAAAGATTTCTGGAGATACTGTGAAACAAGTTAATCAATTCATCTTGTTGTGGTTAATCTTTATTGTAATCGGAATAATTGTAATTAGTTCTTATGGATATCCTCTTGCAGACGTTATTTTTGAAGTCGCTAGTGCACAAAGTAATGCCGGAATCAGCACAGGAATTAGTACTGCATTCGCACCGATCGGAGTAAAAATAATGTTGATAATTAACATGTTTGTTGGACGACTCGAAATCATTCCAATCATGGCAAGTATTGGTTTATTATTAAGTATTAAAGGACGAAGACGAAAAAACTAAACAAATCAAAACGTATTTAAATAATAAAACACCTTTCTTAAAACAGATGAACAAAAAAATTCTACTCGCATTTGGAACAATACTGTTACTAATTTTATTTATCGGTTGCACCGGAATCGACAAATGCGGAGACGGACTTATTTGCGATGGTGACGAACCAATAGAAAAATGCTTGAGCAAAAACGGTTGCCCACAAACCGAATGCACTAACGAATGTGGAAACGGAACATGCGATTATGAAATATGCAAAACACTACCCTGCCCGTGTCTTGAAACAAACAAAACTTGCCCACAAGATTGTAGCAAAATAAAACAACCTATACTCCAACCAATTGAAGATAGTCCATTTGGATTATTTGCACCAATACTATTCTATGGTTATGGAGAATACGACGCAGCAGACACCAAGTCAGTTGTTGATCTGAATTCATATTGGACAGCTATACTGACTAATAATTATCCACTCTACACAAATATTGCTAATAACCCATATATTTTTCCATCATTATCCCTTACTAAAAATGTTATCGATCTTGAAAACACTAACTTGAAACCTTATGCGTTTTATTATTATGTTAGAGAAATACCTTCTGCGTTTAAAGATGTTACATATTGGGGGATTGATAGTGAATCCGATGGAATTAACGGCTTTGTATTTGTAGAACCCAAAAAACTTGCAGTATATACTCGGCTTGCATATAGAGGATTAAAAGACGTTAATCCAAATATAAAACTTTTTGGTTCAGGAACATGGGGGGCGCCCGATAGTTATTATGATTCGCCTTATGATGCTGTGACCCAAGAAGGATATTATAACCTCTTTTTTAATGAACTGAACTATATGGAATCTATCGAACAACAAATCACAAATGATGGTGGGGCCTATGAAGATTATTATGATGGACGATATGAAGAATACAATTATTCACATAAAGACTTAGAACTTATTTTTAGTTCAGACAAGTATTCGAAATATATGGATGGACAGCAGATTAGTAAATTTTTTATGGATCTTGGCGGCAATAAGGGTATACAATCAGAATGGAATAATCAAATAGTTCCTATGCAACAATTATTTGATAAACATGGATATACTGATCTAGATTTATGGGTAACACAAACTGGAATGCAATCAGCACCCGTTTCATTACAAGATGGACAATGGAGCGCACCAAATATAGACAAGGATTATTCAGAATCAAAACAAGCACAAGCAGTACCCATGATTCATTCTATCTTATTAGAAAGCGGAGTTGAAAAAGTTTTTTGGGCAAGTACTTATGAAATGGTTTGGGTGAATAATCCCGAGCATTATTTTAGTAAAATTGGTTTCATATATAATGGACTTAGAAATAATCAAAAAAGAGTAGATTTAGACGATTTAGGATATGGTGTAAAAAAATTATCGTATTATTCATACAAACTCATGGTAGAAAAACTAGAAGGTTCTGATTGGGACACGGTACAAGAAATTGAAGTCGATGAAGATTATGTTCGCATCTACAGATTTATGAAAAATGAAAAACCAACTTTTGTTGCATGGTGGGACTACTGGGAAGAACCAAATGCAAAATCAAAATCGGTTAACCTACAACTTGGGCTCACTGGAAATGTAAAAATAACTCAAGCCGTTCCACACTTTGAAAACGGATTATTGTTAGAACAATCTGACGAAAGTTATTCTGAATTTTTTGATACCGAAATAAAAACAATTAATAACCGTGCAGGAATACTCAACATACAATTAAATTACAATCCCGTTTACATCGAACAAAACTAACTAAACAAATAATTAAAAATAACAAAACACTTTCTTAAAACAATGAACAAAAAAATAATTGTGTTGTGCGGAGCAGTACTATTGCTAATTTTAATAATCGGTTGTACCAGCCCCGCTCCACCCGGACCATATTCTGATAATTCTAATTGGACAGCAGAACAAAAAGAATGCATGGGAAATTGTGATGCTTCCCCACAAGAATGCTGGTTTATGTGCTACGGGAGTTGTGGAGATGGCGAATGCGATGAAAAAGAACTAGACACGAAAAGTTGTCCAAAAGATTGTAGCGGAAACAAAACTCCGCAAGACGCAATTTGTGGAGATGGAATTTGTCAAGAACTAGTGGTAGCGGGGCCTTATGGATCGGGTTTTCCAGATAGATATGGGTGTAGTGTTGATTGTTGGAAATTTTTAGATCCAGATCCTTGCGGAACAACAATTCCGTTAAGCCCCGTAATCAAATCTGTTAGCCTAGATTTTGATGCACCATTAACAATCCCTTCGTTTGGAGATTTTTGGAGAAACACATGGGCAACAGATAACAAATTATATACTGCTTGGGGAGACGGAGAAGGTTTTATTGAAGGACGTGATTTCCATGTTATGGGTACCGGCGCAATAAGTGGAACCTATCCAAATTTATTTGGTACAAATCATTTTGTCAGCGAACATCTTTATCCTGAATCAGAAATCAATGAAAAACCTGGAAGCTTATTAGCAATTGATGACCGACTTTATTTGACTGGAGAATCCAATGATCATGATGGCACATTCTTTATTGCTTATTCAGATGATCAAGGATTAACTTGGACAAAGAGTCCGGGCACTTGGGATCTAGAAGGAATTAATGGTTTACACCCAAATTTTATTAATATGGGAAAAAACTTTGAGTTCGGTGGAGACTATGTTTACACAATAATTAGTAACGATCAATCGGTTAATCAAGTTTACTTAAGTAGGGTTTTGAAAGAGAGTATTCTAGATTATAACAAATACGAATTCTATTCGGGAAATGATACTTGGTCAGTTAGTTCATTTGACGCGGTTAGAATTTTACCCGACAACGTTATTGAACCAACAGAAATACATCTTACCGCTAACTATCACCCTGGAGTTGATAGATACCTAATGATAACAACACAAAATGTTTTTGATGCACCTAGTCCTTGGGGGCCATGGACGTGCGCAGGAACATGGTTGACAGAAGAGTCTCCTGCGGCTTGGCAAGGCGGATATTACCCGACAATAATTGCTAAAGATTTAGAAGGAGGCAATTACTAAGAAGACTATTTGTACTTTGTAATCGCTGGACAAAACAAAAACAGTGAACGACTTGGTTATGGCTTTAACATTGGAAAAATTATAATGGACATGCGATAACCAAAGCCAAAACAAATGATTAAAAATAACCAAAACATAATAAAAATATGAATAGATCTTTAATTACCGGATTGATTATTGGACTAATAATAGGAATTACGATTGGATTGTTCTTAAGTAAAATTTTTGTTGTTTATTAAAAACTAAACAATTAAAAATAACAAAAACCTAACTTGAATGATAAAATGTATATAGTAATTATTGGAGCTGGAAGTTTAGGCTATTATTTAGCGCACTTACTCCTTGAAGAGAACCACGAGTGTGTTGTTATTGACAAAGACTCTGCTAAATGTGATAAGATTGCAAACGACCTTGACATCGTTGCGATTAACGGAGATGCAACTGATCCTAAAACACTTGGAAAAGTAGATATTAGCGAAGCTGACGCCGTGGTTGCTTTGACTGCACAAGACGAAACTAATATGGTTATTTGTTTGTTAGCAAAAGATCTTGGAGCAAAACAAGTTGGTGCGAGAATCTCTAGAATTGATTATAACGAAAAAATCTTACGAAAGCTTGGGATTGATGTGGTTATACATCCTGAAGCTGCTGCTGCTGGTTACATCGAAGAACTAATTACTAAACCAGAAGTTCTTGACCTTGCCTTTTTGTCAAGAGGAAATGCAGAGATCATGGAATTTGAAGTAACTGCTAAAAGCAAATTAGCTGGGAAAAAGGTTAAGGATATTGAAAACCCTAGCGGTTCTGCAATTATCGGTTTCTTTGAAAAAGGAGAACTTGTTATTCCTAGCCCTGAAATGAAAATCAAAAAAGGAACCAAGATTTTGATTATCGCTAAAAGAAGCGTTGCTAATTCGGTTAGAAAAAAAGTAATGTAAAAAGGAATTATTTTGCTACTACGACTTTTTTGTGATGATGTGGTTTTCTAGCTTTATGAGTCGACAGTAGAGTTTTTGCTTTGTTTGCATGAGTACGCGCTTTAACTTTTGTATTAGTTTTTGTTTTTCCACGCAGAGCTTTCTTTATTTCCCACTCATTAAAAAAATCAACCATGATTATTGAAGAGTAATTCTGGTTAATTAATCTATGCAAATTCAACTTGCATTTTGGAA
>JABIDZ010000005.1 GCA_018651445.1 Candidatus Iainarchaeum sp.
AATGGTTGCAAAACGAGCACTTGGTAAAAGATTCGATGAATATTCTGAAGCAGATATAAAAATAAGTAAATCGATTTTTAGTGATAATCAAGAACTAATTATTTAATGAAAGTATTTAAAATAAGTTAATACTAATTTATGCTATGGTTTCAACAACCGAACAAAGAAAAAAAGAGCATCTTGAATTGTGTTTAACAAAAGATGTTGCTTTCAAAGAAAAAACCACGTTACTTGAAAATATTGAATTACATTATAATTGTCTTCCTGAAGTTTCAATGAATGATGTAGATTTATCAACTAATTTTTTAGGAAAAAAGTTTGACTTTCCTTTTTTAGTTTCGGCTATTACTGGGGGCGCGCAAGTCACAAAAAAAGTGAATAAAGATATTGCAATTGCTTGTCAAGAGACAGGTATTGGCATGGGGCTTGGAAGTATGCGTGCAATGATAGAAGATTCAAAATTAGCTAAAACATATTATGTCAAAGATGTGGCTCCGGACATATTTGTTGCAGGAAATATCGGTGCAGCTCAAATAAAAGAATATTCGCCACAAGAATTAAATGAATCAATTAATGAAATTGAGCTTGATGCGCTAGCAATACATATTAATGCGGGGCAAGAAGCGATGCAACCCGAAGGAGATTTTGATTTTTCAGGAGTCATTGACAAAATTAAACTTTATGCTGAAGAAATATCTGTTCCAATTTATGTAAAAGAAGTTGGGCACGGAATTGGTTTTGAAGCAGCAACCGCATTAAAACAAACAGGGATAAAAGCAATTGATGTGCAAGGCGCGGGTGGAACAAGTTGGATGTATATTGACGCACTTAGAAAAAAGAATGGTATGAAAGATACTTTCCGTGAGTTTGGTTTACCGACAGCTGTGAGTATAATCGAAGTAAAAAATGCATTGAGTGGTGAAAAAAAGATTATTGGTTCGGGTGGTATAAGAACAGGAATTGACGCGATAAAAGCAATTATTTTGGGCGCGGATTTAGTAGGAAATGCAATGCCTGTCTTGCAAGCACAAAACAAATCTGCTTCAAAAGGCGTGGTAAAATACTTAGATAAATTTAGGCAAGAAATGGAAATAACTGCCTTTTTGCTCGGTTGTAAGAATATTTTTGATTTGAAAAAACAAGAATACGTTGTTTTAGGTAAATTAAAAGAATGGTTAAATCAAGAGTAAACCTTTAATAATCCATCGGCAATCGACGTAACCCACTTCGTTCTTAGTAAGGTTTTTATATGTTCAGGTCATTGGTTGTGTAGGAGCCTGGAAAAATGCAAAACCCTCAAATTTCAACCGAAGACCGAAAAACCACTTTTAAAGAAGTAGAAAAAGGTTTTACACAAAAACAAGCATTAAAAGAAGCAAATAGATGTTTGCAATGTGCTAATCCATTATGTGTTAAAGGTTGTCCTGCAGGAGTAGATATCCCAGGGTTTATAAAATTATTAAAAGCAGATAAAATAAAAAGAGCCGCTAAACTAATCCGCGAATCAGATTATTTTCCAAGTATTTGTGGAAGAATTTGTCAACATGAAAAACAATGCGAAGCCGCATGTATACTAGCACACAAAGGTGAACAAATTTGTATTGGTGGTCTTGAAAGATTTGTTGGAGATAATGCTGAATTACCAAAAAAGAAATTCGAAACAAATGGAAAAACTGCCGCAATAATTGGTTCTGGTCCGAGTGGTTTAACAACCGCAGCAATGCTCGCACAAGAAGGAATAAACGTAACTGTATTTGAAGTCTCAAATTCTTTTGGAGGAGTAATCAAATATGGTGTTCCGGAATTTAGATTGCCCAAAGCAGTTGTTGCAAGAGAATTAAAAGGATTACACGAGCTAGGAATTGATTTTGAACCAAATGCAAAAATTGCTGAAGAATCTCTTAACAAAGTTTCAAAAAAGTTTGATGTTGTTTTTGTTGGGACTGGAGTCGGAGCAACAAAAAAATTAGAAATCATGGGGCATGAACTAAAAGGGGTTATGTCTGCAATGAAATTTTTGGTTAATCTAAATCAAAGTGATATGCCCATGATTAATCCTGGAGAAAAAGTAGTTGTTGTTGGTGCAGGTTATGTAGGGATAGATGCGGCAAGAAGTGCAATACGATTAGGTGCAAGAAAAGTTACGTGCGTAACAATTGCTAAAAAAGAAGATGCATTGAAAAGTGTTTCAGAAAAAGATTATGACGATGCCGAAGAAGAAGGAGTAAAGTTTTTGTTTGGTTTACAAGTAGATAGATTTGATGGGACTGAAAAAGTAGAAAAAGTACATTATACAAACGGGAAAAAAGGAACTTTAAACGCAAACAAAGTATTAGTAGCAATAGGACAAAAACATGATAAAGACGAATTAAAAAAGCCCTTGCGTAATAATGGTGATGGGTGTATTGAAGTAAATACAAATAACCAAACCAAACTTAAAAATGTTTTTGCAGCAGGGGATTGTGTACACGGGCCAAAAACAGTTATTGACGCAATTGCCGCAGGTAGAGATGCAGCAAACGCAATGCTTGATTATTTAGGAATAGAAAAAACAAAAGTAAAAATAAAAAGCAAAAAAGGAAGTAAAAATAAAACAAAGATAAAATAGATGGATTTTGGAGTGGATTATATGGATAAAAAAAGTTTTGCAGGATTTTACAAAAAAGAAATAAAAGAAAGACAAGAAATACTTGCAAAAGAATTTGATTTAAGCAAGGACGAGAAAGCTTTATTATCAAAAGAAAGCGCGTTGCCTTTTAGCGTTGCAAATAGAATGATAGAAAATGTAGTAGGAACATTTCCTCTACCTTATAGCGTAGCAACAAATTTTGTTATTGATGGAAAAGACTATATTATTCCAATGGCAATAGAAGAACCAAGCGTTGTTGCAGCCGCAAGCAATGCAGCAAAAATTTCTAACGGATTTGAAACAGCTGCCGATGAACCAATTATGATTGGGCAGATACAAGTAATAAATATAAAAGACGCAGAGCACGCAAAAAATACAATCGAACATCACAAAACCGAGTTGCTTGAACTAGTAGAAAAAGTAGATCCTGTGCTAATCAAATTTGGTGGCGGACCAAAAGACTTACAAGTAAATATCTTGGAAGATGAAAAAGGCAAAATGCTTGAAGTTCAATTATTAGTTGATGTGCGAGATGCAATGGGTGCAAATGCAATCAACACGATGACTGAAAAGCTAGCTCCAAAAATAGAAGAACTAACAAAAGGAAAAGCAATTTTGAAAATAATTTCTAATTTAGCAATTTATAGACGCGCACAAGCAAAAGCAGTTTGGACAAAAGACGCTCTTGGCGGGAGTACAAAAGGAAAGTTTAATGGAGAAGAAGTTGTTGAAGCAATTTTGAATGCTTACCGATTTGCTGTTGCAACACAATTCCGCGCAACAACTCACAACAAAGGAATAATGAATGGTATTGACGCAGTGATGATCGCAACCGGACAAGACTTTCGCGCAATTGAAGCAGGCGCACATTCTTTTGCAGCATACAAAGGAAAATACTCTCCATTAACAAAATATTCTAAAGACAAAGACGGTAATTTAGTTGGGGAAATTGATATGCCATTGGTGTTAGGAATCGTTGGCGGAGCGATAAAAGTTCATCCATTAGCACAACTTAGTATGAAGATTCTTGGAGTTAAAACCGCAGAGGAATTAGCAAGAATAATCGTGTCAGTAGGTTTAGCACAAAACTTTGCTGCCCTAAGAGTACTTTCAACCGAAGGACTTCAAAAAGGGCATATGAGATTACATGCAAAGAATATTGCTGTTCAGGCAGGTGCAACAAAAGAAGAAATTGATATAGTTGCAGCAAAAATGGTTGAAGCAAAAGAAGTTTCACAAGGAAAAGCTGAGGAAATCTTGGGAGAAATTCGTAAGTAATTAAAGATAAATGGGTATAATTTTTTAGGTGAATGAAAGATGGCAGGAATAATTGGATTTGGAGCGTACATACCAAAGTACAGAATCAAAGCCGAAGAGATTGCAGCTGTACAAAACGCAAACGCAGAAGCAATTAAACGCGGACTAGGTTTAACTGAAAAAAGCGTTCCAGGAAAAGACGAGGACACAATCACTATTTCGGTTGAAGCTGCAAGAAATGCACTAGCTCGAGCCGAGATAAATCCGCGAGAAATTGGTGCGGTTTATGTTGGAAGCGAATCTCATCCATACGCAGTAAAACCTTCAAGTGCAATAGTTGCTGAAAGCTTAGGCGTAGGAAACGATTACACTGCAGTTGACACAGAATTTGCTTGTAAAGCCGGTAGTGCAACAATACAAATTAACGCAGGGTTAGTTGACTCAAAAATGGTTAGATATGGTTTAAGCATTGGAGCGGATACTTCACAAGCAGAACCAGGTAATGCTCTTGAGTATAGTGCCGCAGCAGGCGGGGCAGCATTTATTATCGGACCAAACGAAGAAGCTCTTGCAATAATTGATTCAACTTGTTCGTTTACCTCAGACACACCAGATTTTTGGAGAAGAGCAATGCAACCATATCCTTCTCACGCAGGAAGATTCACTGGAGAACCCGCGTATTTCAAACACGTTGTAGGTGCAACAAAAATGTTACTTGAAAAAACAAATACAAAAATAGAAGATTATACTTACGTAGTATTTCATATGCCAAACGGAAAGTTTCCAATGAATGCTGCAAAAATATTTGGAGTAACAAAAGAACAAATCGAACCCGGTTTAATCGTAACAAAAATTGGTAACACTTATTCTGGTTCATCTTTGCTAGGTTTAGCTTGCGTACTTGATATTGCAAAACCTGGAGACAAAATCCTTATGACAAGTTATGGTTCAGGATCCGGAAGCGATTCGTTCGCATTAACAGTTACTGAAAAGATGGTTGAAGCACAAGACCGAGCAAAAAAAACACAAGACTATGTTGATAGAAAAGAATACTTAACATATCCACAATACGCAAAGCACATGGAGACGATCCACTAGAGTGAGTTTTATGGATTTTAAAATTAAAAAATTTATTATAAAAATAATCTTTGCGCTTATTTTTTGGTACGTGTATGTTGGACTGTTTTTGGTATCAATGTGCGGATGCCTTTCACAAGCTTGTGCGGACAATAAAATCCACGGATTATTTTTTTGCAACGCTTGTGCATGTTATTCGCCAATAAATGTATTTATTGAAGGCGTTGTTTTTGGATTAATCCCATTTATAATAATCTTTGTAATTATTTCGTTGGTGACTAGAAAATGAATGTTGGAGTACTAGGAATCGGAATCACCAAATTCGGTGAGCGTTGGGATCAAGGCCTACGTGAATTACTTTTAGACGCGCAAGTAAAATCATTAAAAGACGCAAATATAACCGCAGATGAAATCGATGCGCTCTATACAGGAAACATGGGTGGGGGTTCACTTAGCGGACAACTACATGTTGGAGCAATGGCGTCAGAAAACTTAAATATTAACAAACCTGCTATTCGAGTAGAAGGCGCATGTGCTTCAGGGTCACTCGCATTAAGACAAGGAATTTTAGCGATTGAAAGTGGAGAAGCAGATATCGTACAAGTAAATGGAGTAGAAAAAATGACTGACGTTTCAACAGAACAAGTAACAACAATGTTGATGGGTGCGGGCGACGAAGAACTAGAAGGATTCAACGGATTAACTTTTCCAGGATTATATGCATTACTAGCAAAAGCGTACATGACAAAATACCCTGCACTTACAAGAGATTTATTAGCTGAAGTAAGTGTGAAAAATCATTTCCACGGTGCAAGAAATCCATATTGCCAATTTAGAAAAGAAATTACAATTGACACTGTAAAAAATGCTACAATGGTTGCAGACCCATTAACTCTATTTGATTGTTCTCCAATAACAGACGGAGCCGCAAGTATAATTCTTGCTAGCGAAGAAAAAGCAAAGGCTCTTGGAAGCAAAGTAAGTATTGTTGGTTCAGGGGTTGGAACAGATTCGCTCTCACTTGCAAGAAGAAACACATTAACTGCAATTCCTGCTGGAAAAATAGCTGCAAAAATCGCGTATGCTCAAGCAGGCATTACTGCAGAACAAGTTTCTTTCGCAGAAGTACACGATTGTTTCACAATCGCAGAAATCATGGCTGTTGAAGCACTTGGATTTGCAAAAGAAGGAGAAGGTTACAAATTATACGAAAACAAAGACACTTATTTTGATGGAAGAATCCCAATTAATACAAGTGGCGGACTAAAAGCATGTGGTCACCCAGTTGGAGCAACCGGAATAAAACAGGCTATTGAAGCAACAATGCAATTACGCGGAACAGCAAAAGATAGACAAGTAAAAAATGCAGAAATTGGAGTAACACATAATGTTGGTGGAAGCGGAGCAACCGCAGCAGTACACGTGTTCAAGAAGGTGAAATAATGTTTAGAGATTCAAGTATTATTAGGTGGAGAAATTATTCTGATCGTTATATGTTAGAAGGTTATGAATGCACTAATTGTGGAAAAAAGTATTTTGAAAAAAAAGGTATGTGTGTTTGTGGTTCGCTTGACTTCAATAACTTGTCGTTTTGTGGTAAAGGCAAGATAGTTTCTTTTACAAAAATACATTCGGGTCCAGAAGTATTCCAAGAACAAACACCGTATTGTGTAGGAATAATTGATCTTGATGAAGGTGCAAGAATAACTGCACAAATAATTGATAGCAAATATAAAGACCTCTCAATCGGACAAGAAGTCGAAGCAGTTTTTAGAAAGTTTTACAAGAGCGGAGAAAAAGGAGTTATTCATTACGGAACAAAATTCCGCCCAAAGTTCTAAGTAATTTATAGTTAATTCCACACTAATTAAGTGATTTTATGAGTACCGGAAAAGGATATGGAAAGTTGATTCTGTTCGGAGAGCATTTTGTAGTATATGGTTTACCTGGTATCGCATCAGGATTAAATGATATCTTTATTGAGTCAACTGCTGAAAAAATTAATGAAGACAAAGTTATTATTGAAGACAATAAGTTTTTCAAAGGCGAAATTGTTGACGTTTACAAAGACATAGATGAAAATAAATCAAAATATTATAAACCGATTTTTGAGTATAAAAACTCGCGGGGAGTAAAAATTACTTGGGATGGAAATATTGGTTATTCTGGGGGAATGGGATTTTCAGCAGCCGCAGCAGTTTCAATTATACGTGCAATGGATTTACTTGAAAATTGGAATTTAAATGATGAAGAGGTTAATTCTCTAGCATACGAATGTGAAAAAATAGCTAATGGCAATCCTTCAGGGATAGATAATACCTGTGCAACATATGGTTCGCTAGTATGGTTTGAAAAACAACAACCACGAAATATTGTTCAACCATTTAAATCCGAAAAAGAATTATTTTTTGTTATTGCAGATACAAATGTGTGGCACGAAACCGACAAAGTGGTTGCGAGTGTACGCGAAAGAAAAGACGCAGATCCGGAAAAGTTTGAAGAAATATTTAAGGATGCAAACGAACTTGTTATCGAGGCAAAACAAGCACTTGAACACGGCGATATAAAAATGATTGGAGAACTAATGAACAATAACCAAACATTGTTACGTGAAATAGGTGTTTCTTGTGATGAACTAGAAGAACTAATAGAAATTGCATTAGAAAAGGGTGCACTTGGCGCAAAACTTTCGGGAGCAGGTGCTGGCGGAATAATGATTGCGCTTGCTGAAAATATAATTATGCAAGAAAAAATCGCAAAAGCCTTTGAAGAAAAAGGTTACAAAACAATGAAAACGAGTATTGGTGGTTAATTGAAAGTAATTATTGGAATCAGTGGTGCAAGCGGAACAAATTATACAATTAATTTTCTAACACATTTAAAAAAACAAAAAATTGAAACGCATGTTATTGTTAGTGAATGGGCAGAAAAAGTTTTTGAAAAAGAAAACAACAAAAAAGTTTTAGATATAAAAAAGTTAGCAACAAAAACATATACAAACAAACAAATGGATGCATTAATTGCATCATCGAGTTTTCTTGCAGATGGGATGATTATAATTCCTGCTAGTGTAAAAACATGTTCTGAAATAGCAACGGCACACACCGGAACATTAATTACGCGTTGTGCAGACATAATGCTTCGATACAAAAAATCGTTAGTAGTTTGTTTACGCGAAACACCGCTTTCAGGACCTTGTCTTGAACAATTAACAAAAATTGCGCAATATGGCGGGATTGTTATGCCGCTTTCACCCGGATTTTATGGAAAACCAACGGAAATAAGCGATTTAGAAGATTTTATTTCAGGAAAGGTAATGGATTTAATAGGTATTGCTAATAATTCGTATACGAGGTGGAAACAATGAGTATAAGAGAATTTGTAGAAAACAATGTAGAAACAAAAATAGCAAAAGACGTTTCAAAGAACTTAGAAATTAGCGGGATAGTTCATTCTACCGGAGACGAAATGATTGTTTTTGATAATGTTAAAGAAAGTAAAAATAAAGTCGCAGTAAATGTTTTTGCCTCAAAAGACAAAGTAGCAAAATATCTAGGTTGTGAAATAAAAGACCTAGTTCCAAAAATGATTAATGCTTTAGAAAATCCTAGCGAACCAGCGCTTGTTGAAACAACTGACCACGAAGAACAAGAAATTGATTTAAACAAATTACCGATTCTTACACACACGGGTGCAGATGGCGGACCATATGTTTCAAGCGGACTTATAATTGTAAAAGATGAAGAATTAGGGCAAAATGTTTGTTTCCATCGGGGAATGGTGTTTGATAAAAACAGAATGGCACTAAGAATACTTGAAAGAAACACAATGGAAATATTAAAGAAAAATGGTGGCGAAGTAAAAGCTGCGTATTGTATTGGTTGTGGAGGAGAAACACTTTTAGCCGCGGCAATGGCACCACCAATAGGTGTGAACGAATTAACAATTGCAAATACATTAAATCCAATTAAAGTTGTAAAAGCAAAAACTTTTGATGCAGTTTTGCCTGCAGACGCAGAAATTATAATGGAAGGAACGTTATCAATAAATGAAAAACATTCAGAAGGACCATTTGTAGATCTGACAGAAACTCCAGATATTGTGAGACAAGAACCAATTTTTACAATTGAAAAGATTTATACCCGACCAAATTATATTTATCATGCATTATTGCCTGGCGGATTTGAACACAAAATCTTAATGGGGATGCCACGAGAACCAACGGTATTTAGTGAAGTAAAAAAAGCAGGAATTGACATTAAAGACGTCAGTGTTAATCCTGGCGGAACAAGTTGGTTACATGTTCTAATAAAAATAAATAAACAAAGCGATGAAGATGGCAAAAAAACGATTGAAGCAGGGATGAAAGGACATACTTCAGCAAAACACTTTTTTATTGTAGATAAAGACATTGATATCTATAATCCACTAGAAGTTGAGTGGGCAATGGCTACAAGATTCCAAGCAGACAAAGATTTGTACACGTTTCCAGGTGAAAAAGGTTCGTCTCTTGATCCAAGTGGAGATCCAGAAACAAGAAAAACATGTAAAGCAGGATTTGATTATACAATGCCTATTGATAAAATAAAACACATGACAAAACAACCATTTCCAAAATTTAATATTGAAGAGTACAGGTGATAAAATGCAATTAACAAACGAAGAAAGAGAAATGTTGGAAGGAAAACAAGGTAATGCGGTAAAGAAGTCAATGGAGATTTTAGTTGCATTAGGTGAAATTTACAATGCAGAAAAGTTAGTTGATATTGCGTCTGTACAAATTGCGGGGGTAAGTTACTCAAACTTAGGTGATGCGGGACTCGGATATTTAGCAGAGCTAGCCAAAGATGGAAAAGTAAAAGTATTGACAACATTAAATCCGGCAGGGATGGATCTTGAAAATCGTGAAGCTCTTGGAATAGATGAAGAATTTGCAAAAAAACAAAAAATGGTTATTGATTCTTTTGCACAAATGGGTGTAACGGTTACTTGTACTTGTACTCCATATTTTATTGGAAACAAACCTGAACAAGATAGTCATGTTGCGTGGAGTGAAAGTAGTGCTGTAGCATATTGTAACTCTGTTCTTGGAGCAAGAACAAATAGAGAAGGTGGGCCTAGTGCGCTTGCTAGTGCATTAACGGGAAAAACGCCTTTGTATGGGATGCACCTTGATGAAAACAGAAATGCAAAAGTAAAAGTAATTGTTGAAGCAGAAATAAAAGACACGTTTAGATTTGGAGCACTTGGAAAAGTAATCGGAGACAAAATAAAAAACAAACCAGCTTACATAACTGGAATAAAAGAAGCAAGTGTTGAAGAATTAAAGTCATTTGGGGCAAGTATTGCAACTTATGGCGGGGCAGCAATATATCACATGGAAGGAATAACTCCAAATAAAACGCCAATTCCAACAGAAAGTATTACCGTTACCCAAGAAGAAATTGATAATGCAATAAAAGAACTTACGGACGATTGTGAAGTTGATTTTGTAAGTGTTGGTTGTCCACATTGTAGTTTAAAAGAAATAGAATATTTGGCAAAATTACTTGAAGGAAAAAAAGTTGTAAAAGAATTTTGGATTACTGCGGCAAGACCAATAAAAAAACAGGCTGAAGAAAAAGGACTTGTTAAGATTATTGAAGATGCGGGTGCAAAGTTTGCATGTGATACTTGTTGTGTAGTTGCACCAATAAAAGGACGATTCGAATGTTTAGCAACTGATTCAGCAAAAGGGTGCTATTATGGTGCTGCAAAAAACAAGTTTAAAGTTAAAATAATGTCAATAGAAAATTTAGTAGAAGAAGCATGTAAGGAAGTGAAAGGATGAAATTTGAAGGAAGAATAATTGCTAAAGGGACTGCTGAAGGAGAAGTACTTTATACCGCTGAAGGAATTTCGTTTTTTGGGGGGGTTGATCCAGACACCGGAATAGTTGCAGAAAGTGGACACCCGTTAGAAGGCATTTGTATTACTGGAAAAATACTTGTTTTTCCACAAGGAAAAGGTTCGACTGTTGGAAGTTACGCACTTTATAGAATGAAAAAACAAGGAACTGCACCATTAGCATTAATAAACAAAGATTGCGAAACAATTGTTGCAGTTGGAGCAATAATTTCAGAAATTCCATGTATTGACAAAATTGATATCGAACAATTAAAAGACGCAAAAACTGCAAAAGTAAACGCGGATGAAGGAACAATCGAGGTGGAATAAAGTGTCTTTGGTAATTCTAAAACTAGGTGGTTCTTCAATCACAAAAAAAGCAGATAATAAATTCGAAATTGATTATGATACGCTTAATCGTTCAGCACAAGAAATCAAATCAGTTTTAGAAAAAGACACGGAATTGCAATTAATTGTTGTTTGTGGGGTTGGTCCGTTTGGGCATACAAATGTTACAAAATATGATCTAAATCATGGGATTGAAACCGAAGAACAAGAAAAAGGTGTTGGAATAACAAATGCGGATTGTGATTTTGTTGGATCAGAAACAGTTAAAGCCTTAGAAAAAGTTGGTTTGAAAGTAAAGTTAATTTCGGGTTACGAAGTTTGTGAACAAAAAAGCAAAAAAGTATTGTCATTTGATATTGAACCATATAAAAAAGCATTAGATGAAAAAATCATCCCCATAACTACTGGAATAATGGTTCCTGATGAAGATTTTAAATGGAGTCCAATGTCGGGGGACACAGTAATCGCGCAAACCGCAAAACAATTATCTCCGACAAAAGTTGTGATGGGGACCGATGTTGACGGGATCTTTACTGCCGATCCAAAACATAATCCGAACGCTAAGTTAATAGAAAAGATAACAAATGAAAATTTAGGCGAAGTGCTTGAACAATGTGGTGAATCCGCGTCTGTAGATGTAACGGGCGGAATGAAAGGAAAATTAGAGAAATTAGCTGCAACATTAAACGGGGTTCCTGCAGAAATATTTTCTCTTTTTGTTGAAAAAAATTTGGAAAATACTCTACTGGGAAAAGAAATAAAAAGTACAAAGATTAAATTATAATGTGAGTAAAATGAAACAAGTAATATTACTGGGAAGAGGTGGACAAGGAGCAGTAACTAGCTCAAGAGTTCTTGCAATCGCAGCGTTTGAAGACGGAAAATACTCGCAAGCATTCCCTAATTTTGGAGTAGAACGAATGGGTGCACCTGTACGAAGTTACGCGCGAATTGATGACAAATTTATTAATTTACGCGAACAAGTTTACGAAGCAGATTACGCAATTATCCTAGATCCAACATTGTTACAATCATTCCATGAAAAAGTTTCGGACACGATAATAATTAATTCAAACAAAGATCCAAAAGACATTAAGCTCGATACAAAAGCAAAAATAAAATGTGTTGATATTACAAAAGTAGCTCTAGCAGAAATAGGTAAACCATTTGTTAACATTGCAGCACTTGGAGCATTCGCAGCAATTACTGGTGAAGTAACTCTTGCGGGACTTGAAAAAGCAGTACAACAACAAATGGGTAACAAAGGGCCTATTGTAGAAAAGAATCTA